>SKIX01000062.1 GCA_007116195.1 Marinospirillum sp.
GCAAACAGGCTCTTCATCGCTACAACATTTAACAAGTAGGAACCGGCCCTTTTAGCAGGCGGACGTACATTAAAGCTGTGGTTACAGCATCGCCCAAAGCAGTATGCCTTTGGCCAACCATGGGCACACCGAGCTTTTCAGCAATTTTCTCGAAGTGCAGATCTGGCTGTAATTCGGGGTTAGCGCGTTTTACTTTATCCAGGTAGCAGTTTGAAAGCTCTATCGTTTTATTGGGCAAGCTAAAGCCAAAGCGTGGGCGAATAAAGCGGTTGAGCACAGTGATATCGTAGTTAATGTAGTAGCCCATAATGGGGCGATTACCAACAAAGTCTAGCAGCTGCGCCAAAGCATCGGTTAAAACTTCACCACCTAAAAGGTCGACACCGCGTATGCGGTGAATTTTGATGGAATCACCCGTCAAGCTTTCAGGCTTTTGCAGCTTGATATCCAGCTTGTCGCTGGTGAGGACTTGAGTCCCTTTGATTTTCACGGCTGCAATCGAAACCAGTTCAGCCTTCTGAGGGTCTAGGTCGGTCATTTCGCAGTCTAAAGCGACCACCTCATCACCGTCGTAGCTTTCAAACAAGTGGGCATATTCGCCGTCTTTTTGGGTCCACTTATCTGTGGCGCTTCTAATTGTTTTTAAAACCATAATGCTCACCTCATTATTTTTATCTTTCAAGATGGTAGCGGTGCGACATCCTTGCTTTAAACTCTTTAACCAGGTGCAGCGCTTCGCGCAGTAGGTCTCTATCCAGCTTATTAAGGTCTACGGCGCTAATTAAGTTAGCCTCATCAGAAGCCGCCTGGCCTTTTTCCGCTTTTAATTGCTGGTGCAACCTTAGAGTACTCATAACCGCTAAAGCTTCGGCTAAATCTTCTGCAAACTTCTTTTTTATAATTTTCTTTTCAGCCAAGATTTCTAAGCGTTGGAAGGTGTTGGTTTCTTTGATTTTATTCTGCAGGGCCAGGGTACGTACGCCATGCACTATAGGGAAAACGCCACCTTTTTTGATGTCCATGCCATCTGAGTTTTTAAGCCCACCAAAAAAGGTGAGCGGGGTACTAAAACGGCGTAAAGGCATGGCAAAGTAAGAATAAAAGACCTCGTTACCTTCCAGGCTATCAAAGAGGCCATCGCGCAAGCGATTAAATAAACGTGTATCGCCAGCAACAGCATGAGCATCAACGAAAATAGCCAGGTTCATTAAGCCGGTACCCTCAACTGATCCAGCCCATTGGTTTAGCTTTTTCTTCCACTGAGACTCTGTCATCACCCAGTCAGGGTTGGAGACCATGATTTTGCCTGGGCATAAGGGGTAGCCAAACTCTAGCAGGGTGGCGGTAAACTTCTCCATGACCTTAGCCACTTCAGGCCAATTTAAATCATCAGCCAGTATTAAAGCATTGTCTTGGTCTGTCTTGAGTACCTGTTCACCACGCCCTTCGCTACCCATAACCAGTAGACAGCATTTTTGGCGAATTTCTTCTGGTACTAGCTGCTCAAAAGCTTTAGCGATAATGCGGCCATTAAGCGCAGCAAGTAGATCCATGGCAAAGCGAACCTTCACTCCTTGCGAAACCAGGCCACTAACCAGCTCTGTAGTTCCCTTTGCTGCCCTTGCCAGCTCTTCCAGGTTGCTCGCACGTTCGATCTGCAAACCGATAACATGTGATTGGCTAGAGAAGAAGCTAAGCACATCGGTTAGCTCGACCAAACCCGCTAAACGCGGGCCATCAAAAACGACGACGCGCTGAATTTTATGCCGCGTCATTAAAACCAAGGCATTAAAAAGAAAATCGTCGGCTTGAACAGTTAATAGCTTGTAACTGGCTAAATCACAAATATCAGCATCCAAGCCCATCCCTTTGAGCACAACACCTTCAAGGAGATCCGTACGTGTGACCATGCCGTACTGACTCCCTTTACGCACCAGCAAACAGTCTGCCTGCTGCTCACGCATGGTCGCAGTCGCTTGGGTAATACTGGTACCTGAATCCAGGACAACAGCTTCACGCAAGACGGATGCACCCACCTTGGCCAGCATAAAAGCTGACATGTCATTACCACCCTGCTGCTTACTGCGACGGCTTTCTAGTAGACGTGCTTTTTCCGCCAAGGTATTTTGAAAATAAGCAGCGAAGGCAGCATTTTCATCCATGAATTTAGTAAACAGGGCTTTAGGTACTAGCCAGACAATGGTTTCTTCTAGAGTACGAAAGGTGTAGCGGCTACTACCGTTGATAATACTGATGGCACCAAAAAGATCTTCGTGGGCATATTCACGAATAACACCAGCATCCTGGTTAGCCTCAGCAGCCTTCACATCAACTTCGGCAACCGCACCCTTCATGACTACGAAAACATAGTCACTGCACTGACCTGCTTCAATAATAATTTCATCCTTACCAAAGTAGCCGATATCCAGGCTGGTCAGGAGTTGCTGCTGCTCACTTTCTGTTAAGAGGTCAAAAGGAGGGTGAGAAATATCAAATTCGTTACTCATGGCAGGTTCCTTGTCTTTATAGCTTTGCCCGCAACTAGCGAATTTAGCAAAGCCACCTGCCAGGTGATAGCGTACTTTAGTCTCAGCAACTTAGGGCTAAGAATCGCAAACAACTGCGAACAAGGGGTCTTCTTGTGACAATCGGCGTAGACTAGCTGTTTCACCGTTTTCCTTGCCTACTTCAACAAGCTCACGCGTATGGCAATTCAAAACATAAGCCTGGGGGCGCACCAAATCAGTAAAGTGCTTTTCAAAGCGATAAAGCACAAAACCCAGAGTACGCTGACCCTGTACTTGACGCTCCTCAACACTCTGGTGATCAATCACCGTAAAGGCCGTCGTCATTGGAAAAACATAGGTCCAAGGACGCCAAAAAGCTGCACTGCGCTCGGTGGTAATAACTTCAGAAGCTTCAGGTAACAGCGCCTGCTTATGCTGAAACCAGGAGTATTCGTAGTGAATTTGATAGCCGAGCATACCCAGCCCAGCAAATACCGGAATGATCCAGCGCGGCAAACGCTGACCACTCAATTTACGTAACAATAAAGCAATACCTGCGGCACCTAGCGCTGCAAAAATTGCTGCAATCAAGTGCAATAACATAATCACCTAGTCCCACTTACTAGAAAGAAGCTGAATGGCACCTTTCTTTGGCTGAAATGAATCGGGCTTCCCGCAGGAAGCCCGAATTGCTTCTACCTCAACAGTTTACACTGTTTTAGTAGTTGAATGCTTAGTGGTCTACTGCACCACCTGCACCCTTGGGAAAGCGAACACTTTCAACCAGGTCTTGGATCTCTTGCGGAGGCTCTTCTGTTGACATAGCTACAGCATAGGCAACCGCAAAGTTGATCATTGCACCCACCGCACCAAAGGACTGAGGTGCAATACCAAACAACCAGTTATCAGGCGTGTTAGGCAGCATGTTAGTACCAGGAATGAACAACCAGCCCAGGTAAGTGAAGATGTACAGCAGGGTGGTGACCAGACCAGCTAACATACCGGCAATAGCACCTTTGCTATTGATACGCTTGGAGAAGATACCCATCATCAAGACTGGGAACAGCGAAGCACCGGCGAGACCAAAGGCCAAAGCAACCGTTTGCGCAGCAAAGCCAGGCGGATTGAGACCTAGCCAGGTTGCCAGCAAGATCGCTGCAGCCATAGAGATACGCGCAGCCAGCATTTCGCCCTTCTCAGAAATATTGGGATTAATGGTCTTCTTGATCAAGTCATGACTGATTGCCGAAGAAATTGCCAGCAACAAGCCTGCAGCTGTTGATAGAGCAGCAGCAATACCACCGGCAGCAATCAAACCGATAACCCAGCCTGGCAGATTAGCGATCTCAGGGTTAGCCAAAACCAGAATGTCGTTGTTAACACTCAGCAGGTTGGTATCCCATCCACGCTCAGCAGCTGTGGTTTCAGCAAACTCAGAGTTGCCGTAGTTGTACATGTGGATACGAGCGCCTTCGTCTTGATTTTCATAAGTAATCAAGCCGGTTTGCTCCCAGGTGTGCATCCAGTCAGGACGGTCAGCAAACTGAACCGCTGGCTGATCAACGCCATCAGGGTAAACGGTAGTAATCAGGTTTAAGCGAGCCATAGAACCAACCGCAGGCGCAGTCAGGTAAAGCAGCGCGATGAAAACCAACGCCCAACCCGCAGACCAGCGAGCATCAGCTACTTTAGGTACCGTGAAGAAGCGAATGATAACGTGAGGCAAGCCTGCAGTACC
>SKIX01000185.1 GCA_007116195.1 Marinospirillum sp.
CCACCGGCATCAACCTCTTCCGTGTGCTGATGACCTACCTGGCCCCGGTGCTGCCGGAAATGACGGGCAAGACGCTGGAATTCCTGAAGCTGGATCACCTGAACTGGGAAGCGCGCACTCAGCCCCTGATCAAGCATGAGATTGCCAAATTCAAGCCCATGATTAACCGGGTGGATAACGACAAGATTGATGCACTGCTGGAAGCCAGCCGCGAGGATGCCAAAAAGGAAATGGCTCTGAAGGAAGCCAGCGTTGGCAGTAATCCGGGGGGCGAGCTTTCTCCTGAAAACAAAGGCCCACTCCAGGCTGAGCCGCTGGCTGAAGAAATTACTTTTGATGACTTCATCAAGGTGGATCTGCGCGTCGCTCGCATTGTCCAATGTGAGCACGTGGAAAAGGCCAACAAGCTGCTCAAGCTGACACTGGACCTGGGTGGCGAAACCCGCACGGTTTTCTCCGGCATCAAAAAGGCTTACCAGCCGGAAGATCTGGAAGGCAAGCTGACGGTCATGGTCGCCAATCTGGCCCCGCGCAAAATGAAATTCGGCCTGTCTGAAGGCATGGTACTGGCAGCCGGTGACGATGACGGTATCTACCTGCTGGAACCTCACGAGGGTGCACAACCGGGTATGCGGGTGGTCTGAGTTTTAGTGCAGCTTCCAAGCGATAGGCCTCATGAGCTAGGAAAAAAGGTGGCAAGGCTCATTCTGGGCAGCATTAACGCAACAGCGTAGAACCAATCATTGGCTACATGAGAGCGAAGATTTGCGAAATCTTTGTCACTTACACGGTGAGCTTGGCGATAAAACCCATGCAATACTCTGCGACCTAGACATTGGCCTGAGATAAACTCTGAAGAAAGTGAAGCTTCTGCGAATAATTGCGGACTCTACTGGTTATCCTTCGAAAACAACAGCACTCCTTGAGCAACCTGGTTAGCGCTATCAGGTAGTTGCCAGTTGAGCAAAACGCTCAGCTGGCATAAATAAACAGAGTAGTTTTGAAAAAGGCGTTTTTTTCCAGGATGGACTGATGATCAGTTTACAAGTGTCCGAGAAAACCTAGCCAGCGGCTATTTTGGTAGTGTAGAGCAGCTCGCAGAAGCCTGGATTCGGAGTGATGGACACTGCGTGAAAATACTCGATTGCTAATTGAAATAAGTTCGGTTGTAGTAATCTGGATTGAAATCCAAGGCCCCGGAGCCTTCAATAGCATGACGCAAAGCTGTTGCTTGGTCGTAATCCTCAGCGGTTCCAAACAACAAAATCAAGTTAGCTATTACCTGACTGGTTGAGCCCTGACGCACCAGCAGCGGTGTACTGACGGCTACCAGGCGGTACTCATTTCGATACATCTGCTGTACAAAACCTTGAGTAGAGTCAATCAAACGTTGCTCCACCTCCTTTTCAGAATCCACTTGTGCTGAAGTCACGAAAACTTCTAGTGAATTCAGCTGCTGAGTCGTTGCACCCAGCTCTCTCAGAAACTGCTTAGCCTGTCTGCGCGTCAACTGCGCCGCTTCAGCAGAAGCAGCCACCTGCATTTCATCTAAGGGCTGCTTAGGCCAAGGATCAGGCTCTTCAATGGATTTTTTAGTTTGTGCCGCTGGCTGCTGGCGTTGCCAATGGCTAGTAGGTGCTTCTGCGCCTGGTGTGCTGACCTTGCCCGCTACGCCCCCTGTTAAATCGCGCTGATAACCCTGGCGATCATCATAGAACTCAACGGCTAAATAGTCAGGCGGGCGACGCAGGGAAGCTAGAGCCGCAGCATCCAGAAGCCGCATCAAACGATCCTGCTCAATCGGCAAACCCATCATCTGCTGAACCATTTGCAAAAGCTCTGCAGCACCCGTGCGAGGCGTGACCCCTAGAATATTAGCTAACTCTCGATCACCCAGTTGTTTACCGGTACGGGAATCCCAGACCACCACGTCTAAATGCGCTAAAGGAATACCCTGAGTGTTAGCACCCAGAGCTTGATGAAAAATCTGTTCGGTTGCTTCTGAATCCAGGGTACCCGTGCCCAAAAGCGTACGCGCTGCATCCAAAGGTGAAGCTGAAACAGCTGAAGCCAGTAGCCAAACACAGCCTGCCAGCACCCACTTCGTGAAATTCATAAAAGCTCCGAAATTAATGACACCCACTCAGCTAGACGCTAGGTCACAGTGTACAGCAATACTCAAGCAGCCAATATTTTGTATAGCTTAAAAATAAGTATTGCATTATATTTGAACAACATTAATCACTCACTTTTTTCAGGAGGCCAGATGCGACCATTAATGCAAACTAAGTTGCTCTTACTAGGCTGGATATTACTCATACTTGCAGGCTGTGGCAGCGTTAAAGTGCAAGACTTTGCCGACCAAGAACCCAGCTTTAACATTGAAGACTACTTTCTTGGAGAAACCTGGGGCTGGGGTATGGTGCAGGACTATACGGGTAAAATTACACGCCAGTTCACTGTCTATATCCAAGGCTATTATGATGGACAAACACTGGTTCTTGACGAAGACTTTTACTTTTCTGATGGCTCAGAAGAAAAGCGCATTTGGCGTCTGAAGCCTGAAAATGAACACTGCTATACCGGCACCGCCGGAGATGTTGTTGGCACAGCAACTGCCTGCAATTATGGTAATGCCTTTCATATGAAATACCGCTTACGAGTGCCTATTGGTGAACGTGAATGGGTTTTCACTATGGATGACTGGATGTACAAACAAGCCAACCAAGTTGTTTTTAACCGCACCCGTATGAGCAAATGGGGCATTACCCTAGGCCACGTAACCCTTACATTTACTAAACAGCCCTTAAACTAATGCAAAGGTCTAAGCTGAGGGACGTTTGACTATCCTGAGGATTTCGTTAGGCTGATGGAATAACCTTTTTATTTATGGAAGATTAACGCCTAGGATCTATCTCATGGTAAAGCGACCTCGGCTTACCTCGCTAGCTGTGCTTGTGTTAACTGCTTTTATAAGCTTGAGTGCTGTTGCAGAGACACTGCGCTTAGGTGTTCTTTCACCTCGCCCTGTTGAAATTACAGAAGAGCGCTGGCAACCTCTTGCTGAGTATCTTTCTGCTGCCCTGCCAGAACACACAATCGAACTCCTTGCTGCTAACTACCCTGATCTCGACCGCTTGGTTACTGAGGGTGAGCTGGATTTTGTACTCACCAATCCTAGCCACTATATTCATATACGTTATCATCAGGATCTTTCGGGTGCTCTTGCCACTCTGATGGTGGAAGATCAAGGGTATCTATTAACCGGGTTTGGCGGAGTTATCGTTACTCTAGCTGATTCAGGTATTAACAACCTGGAAGCTATTAAAGGTCGCAAGCTAGCTGCCGTATCCACAGACTCTTTAGGCGGCTTTCAAGCTCAAGCACTGGAACTACTGGAGCGGGGCATTAAACTGCCCGATGACTTGAGTGAGCTTATCTTAACCGATATGCCACATGATCAAGCTGTTAAAGCCGTTTTAGCTGGCGAGGCTGAGGTTGCCCTAGTTCGTACAGGTATTTTAGAAGCTATGGCTGCTGAGGGCCGTTTGGATCTTGACCAGCTACACATTTTAAACACCGATGCTTACAGCCACTTCCCTTTATTAGTTTCCACACGGCTTTATCCAGAATGGCCTTTTATAGCCCTGGCACGCATTGATCCAGAAATTGCTCGCCAGGTTGCAGCTGCCCTGCTCATGCTTGATGCGGACTCCCCTGTTGCTCAGAAGGCGCAAATTCAAGGTTTTTCTATCCCAGCTGACTATGCACCCGTTGAAGACTTGGCTAGAGCTTTACGTTTGCCTCCTTATGATCAAGCTTTACAGCTCACTCTGGCCGATGTTTGGGAGCAGTGGCGCTCTTGGGCGCTGGGGGTGCTGAGTATTCTAGCGACGCTATTACTCCTTGGCAGTGTCTACCTGCTCTACACTAACCGCCGTTTAGCCCGCTCACACCGCGAAACACTGGAAATGGCAGAAAAGGTACACCACCTCGCTTACTTCGACCCCTTAACCGGCTTGGCTAACCGTATTCATCTGCACCAGCAGCTGGATAACCTGCTTGAAGCTAACTTGGAAGAGTTAAAACCGACCAGTAATCTACTGGTGTTTATCAACCTGGATCGCTTTAAAATCCTTAACCTGGCCAGGGGCAATTTTTTTGGCGATGAACTATTAAAAAGAGTCGGCCAGGAGTTGGAAGCCGTCGTCAATAATTTTCAAGCTTCTGGCTCCTGCCCA
>SKIX01000036.1 GCA_007116195.1 Marinospirillum sp.
AGCCAATCCTGGGTTGCCGCTAAAGCCTGCCAAAGTTGTTCGCCTAACCAGGCGTTAGGCACAACATAACCCAGAGCTTCGACACCCTGCTCTTGATGATTCAGCTGAGTAGAACCTAAAAACCCCTTGTCTGAAACATGGATGTTTTCTATCGGGTAGGCGTGAGGTTGCAGCTGTTGCCAAAGACCCAGGTTTTCATAAATCAACCGTGTGCCCCAGGATAAAGCAGAAGAGCGTGCATCAAAGCTGGGCTGCCAACTCGCTTCTTTAGCCATCAGTGAAGGGGGGTGGCTTTCCAGCAGAGTAACCTTCAAACCCTGCTGCTCAGCCAGAGGCCTCAGAGCCAGGGCCAGGCTGGCTCCAACCAGGCCTCCGCCCACAATAGCTATATCGGTTTTCATGCGCAACGCCCTTCATTCATGAGCGCTTCCAGGTCACTGATGCGCTTAGGAACCGCGTGACTCAACACCTCGCAGCCCTGCTCGGTAACCAGTACATCATCTTCAATTCTTATACCGATTCCACGCCAGCATTCATCAATAGCCAGATTATCCGGTGCAAAGTAAAGCCCTGGTTCTATAGTAAAGACCATTCCTGCTTGTAGTGGGCGAGCTTCACCCTCTAAGCGATAGCGACCGACGTCATGGACATCCAGGCCCAACCAGTGACCCGTGCCATGCATATAAAAAGGCTTATAGGCTTCGTCTTCAACCAGGCGGTCAACCTCTCCTTGCAAAATACCCAGGTCGACTAGGCCTTCAACCAGCTGCTTAACGGCGGTTAGGTGCAAACTTTCCAAGCTGACACCGGGTTGCACTTGCTCAATAGCTGCTTCATTCGCTCGTAGCACAACCTCATAAAGCTGTTTTTGTGCTGGGGTAAAGCGTCCGTTGACTGGAAAAGTGCGCGTAATATCGCCAGCATAACCCTGATACTCAGCGCCCGCATCGATCAACACCAGGTCGCCTGCTTTTAGTTCATCCTGGTTCGCTATGTAGTGCAAAATACAGGCATTGGCACCACCACCGACGATGCTTGAGTAAGCGGGTGCAGCAGCACCTTGAACAGCAAATTCATGCTCTAACTCTGCTTGTAGCTGGTATTCTTTCATCCCGGGACGGCAAGCTCGCAGGGCACGTAAATGACCCGCTGCTGAAATGCTAGCAGCCTGGGTTAGCAGGTCGATTTCTGCAGCAGATTTAATCAGACGCTGTTCAGCTAAGTAGGCGGCAAGATCAATATGCTTGTCAGGTAGGCAGGCAGAGCGCTTACGCTGTTTAACAACCGCTTGACGCCAACCAAGATAACGCTGATATAAGTCAGCATCATCGATTGGCAGCCAGACCTCACTCGCTTCACCTAAGAGATCTACAAGACAAGCATCCGCTTGATTTAAATCCAGCGCCTGATCCATCGCCAGCTTTTCTACTGCACCTTCAGGGCCTAAACGAATACCCGTCCAAACTTCAATGGCGGGATCTTTAGGCAAAACAAACAGCAAACTTTCACCCTGACTACGCCCTTTTTGCATGACCAAGAGTGCTTCAGGTTCTTGGCAACCGGTTAGATACCAAAAATCACTGGCTTGGCGAAAAGGGTATTCTGTATCCCGACTACGAATCACCTCTCGGGCTGCAGGAAGAATAACCAAGGCTCGGTCTGGCAGCTGATCTAGTAGTTTTTGGCGACGCTGGGCGAAAATCCGGGAAGACATGCTGAACTCCTGAATGAAAACTTTAATGCAAACGTGTGTTCTTCGCTACTTTATCAACTTGAGGCTGGCCTGGGTGCTGTTCGGTATAAACCATCATCGCAACCAAGCGCACGAATTCGGTTAATTCATATAAATCTTTTTCGTTCTCCTCGCTGTCTCCAGGCTTCTGGTCGCCTACGGCCAGGATGCGATTTAAATCTTCCAGTCCCTCTTGAGCTTCTTGACTGAGTTTTTTTTCATCCAACCCAGCGGCCTTCAATGATTTAACGAAGCCCTGCAACCACTTGATCAGAGCAGTAAATCTTTCTTCAACCTCGTAGAGTTCATCAGGCAATAAAGGTTCGAAATCCATTTGGTTAGAACCAAGCGCCTGCAGGGTTTGATCGAGCAAATCCAAAGCCACTTGGCGTTCTGCTTCTTTTAAAACCACTTCTTGACCTAAAAGCTGGCCAAAAAGAAGCAGCCACTGATCTCTTGGTAAGCGCTCACTTGCACATAACTGCCCTGTTAACACACCATGGAAAAGAGACGGTGATTGAAAACAACGATGCGTTAAACACAGGTCGGCAAGGGTTTCAAAAGGAACGCTTAAAGCTTTTTCTGAATCTGAAGACATGAAACTCTCAGCTAGTGGTTATTGATAAAAGGAGATAATTGACCCGCCCTCAGGGCAAGTCTATAGTACAAAGCTTGCATTTAAAGGCTTTGGAGCCCCTGGGCATGAGCAGCGACAAGAATACCACTGAAATCACTTTACTGGATCGCAAATACCTAATTGCCTGCACTCCACAAGAACAGGAAGACCTGTTCCGTGCCGCTCGCTTTCTAAATGAAAGAATGACTGATATTCGCTTGGGTGGCAAAGTTTTAAGTATGGAACGGCTGGCCATTTTGGCTGCGCTTAATATTACCAATGAGATGCTGCAACGTGATGACTCAGGTCATCATTATCAGGCACAAATTACCCGCTTAACAACAAAGCTCGATCAGGCTCTTGTAGAACTTGAAGCCTTACAAGAGTCACGAAAACTCCCCTAACTTGCCCTATCTTTGATACACTTAAATTGAACCCTGGGGTGTACGCCAGTTGCTCACGTCCTCGAGCCTATGATCTATACCCTGGACGCCGCCTGGATCTACCCGTGTGCAGGTCCGCCAAGTAGCGGAAAGCCTTCGGTAGGCCGGTTGCTTCCACCTTGAACTTTAGGGTTCAAGGGCCACGACAACAGCGGCACCTTGGGGTCTACTTAACCACTGAACCTGCTAATGAATCTAGCCTGTACTTCTACCACTCAACGCCAAGAGCTAAGAAAGCAATTAAGAGCGCGGCGGTGTCAGCTAACAGCTAAGCAGCAAGCCCTGGCCAGCTATCAATTAACTCAACGCTTAATGCACCTGCCTGCATTTATCCAAGCCCAACATCTCGCAGTTTATTTAGCTCAGGATGGCGAGCTGGATACCCGAACACTGGTCGATGCAGCCTTAGCACTCAACAAAAAAGTTTATTTACCTGTACTCCACCCCAGAATACCAAGATTGCTATGGTGGGTGCGCTGGCAGCCAGGTAAAACGCCAATGCAAACCAATCGTTTTGGAATTCTCGAACCCTGTTTACAAGGTTATGGCGCTCACAAACACCAGCGTCGGCCTAGCTGGGCACTCGACTTGGTTTGCTTACCCTTGGTCGGCTTTGATGCTCAAGGGCAGCGTTTAGGTATGGGTGGTGGTTTTTACGACCGCAGTTTTTCTATCAACTATCCTCGGCCAAGAAGACCCTACTTGCTTGGCTTGGCGCATGAGTGTCAACAGGTTGATCAACTCCCTCAAGCAGCCTGGGATGTACCTTTAAACGCGATTCAAACTCCGCAGCAGTTATTTTGTTCTAAAGCAGGGTTAGATCAGGCTGGTTACCACTACGCCTAATACAAAAAAGGCAACCAAGGCCGTTAATAGATCAGGTTTTCTTTTCATGGTTTTTACCTCAATCTTTTTACTAATGGCCTAAGAATTTATTATTTTTCAGCCTGGTTAACAAGCTGTTTAGGTTACAAAAAGAGCCTAAATGCAGGATTTTCTGTTTCTCGCCAATAGCGATAGCTGATTTTGTCTAAATAGGCTTCAACCTGGGGTCGTTCAGTTGTTGGCACTTGAAAGCCAACTAAAACCCGTCCATAGGCGGCACCGTGATTGCGGTAATGAAATAAGGAAATATTCCAGTCCTGACCAAGATGGTTCAGAAAGTTCAAGAGTGCACCAGGGCGCTCTGGAAACTCAAAACGATACACTTCTTCATTACTAGCAGTCGAAGTTCGTCCACCGCCAAGGTGACGTATATGCAACTTAGCCAGCTCGTTATCAGTCAGATCCACAACTGGGTAATCGGCTTCTTGCAACGCCAGAATTAGCTCTTCACGGTCATTGTCGTCGGGCTTAACCTGTACGCCAACGTAAATTTGTGCCTGCTCGTCATCGGCATAACGATAATTGAACTCAGTCACCATGCGCTTACGACCGATTACTTTGCA
>SKIX01000174.1 GCA_007116195.1 Marinospirillum sp.
AGGAGGCATCCGCATGACTTTTAAAGATGAGGACACCCAGCTTTTTCACGATATGGTCTGCCGCTTTTTAGAACAAGAAGCTGACCCTTTTTATGATGACTGGGAAGCCGCCCATCAAGTACCCCGTGATTTTTGGTTAAAGCTAGGGGAAGCCGGTATGTTGGCTGTAGACCTAGCTGAAGACTATGGTGGAACAGGTGCCGACTTTGGCATTACTCAAAACGTTATTGAAGAAATTTCTCGCCGTGGCTTAGGTGGCCTTGCCAGTGGCTACAACATTCACTCCAATATAGTCATTCCTTATTTGGAGCACTTGGCCAGTGAGCAACAAAAACAGCAGTGGCTACCGCGTATGGCCAGCGGAGAGGTTATGGGTGCAATTGCAATGACTGAGCCAGGGGCAGGCAGTGATCTAGCCAGCATGAAAACACGTGCTGAAAAAGTTGATCAGGGCTGGAGGCTGGAAGGTTCTAAGATCTTTATAACAAACGGCATGATAGCTGACCTCGTTATTGTCTGCGCTAAAACCAACCCTGCTGCTGGTGCTAAAGGCGTTTCTCTGTTCTTGGTCGATACTCATTTACCCGGTTTCTCCCGCGGCCAGCCCATCAAAAAAATTGGCCAGCATGCCAGTGATACCGCCGAACTTTTTTTTGATGACCTGCTGCTACCGGAAGACGCTCTACTAGGAGAGGAGGGTGCAGGCTTCGCCTATTTGATGCAAGAGTTACCGCGTGAACGCCTCGGTGTTGGTGCTCAGGCCCTAGGCGCAATGGAAGGTGCGCTGGCACTAACCTTGGACTATGTTCAAGACCGCAAAGCTTTTGGTCAACGTATTGCTGACTTTCAAAACACTCGCTTTAAATTGGCGGAAGTCCGCGCTCAGATTGATATGGCTCGGGCTTACTTTGACCTTTGCGTAAGCAAATATCGCCAGGGGCAAATGACCGCAAAGGATGCGGCCATTTTAAAGCTCCAGCTAAGTGAAATGCAGTGTTCAACGATTGATACCTGTCTGCAGCTATTTGGGGGTTACGGCTATACGCTGGAATACCCCATTTCACGCTTTTATGTGGATGCCCGCATTCAGACGATTTATGCCGGGACTTCTGAAATCATGAAAGAAGTCATTGCCCGCTCCTTGCTTGGAAAATAGCACTGCTCATTTATGAAAGGATTGAAACCATGAAATTCAACTCAGTAGTCATTATTGAAGGTGCACGAACTGCAATTGGTGGATTTGCTGGCAGCCTGTCAGCACTCAGTCCAGCAGAGTTAGGCACAGCTACAGCAAAAGAAGTCATTCAACGCAGTCAGGTTAATGCAGCTGATATTGACCATGCCGTTTACGGTCACATCATTACTACAGCAGCTGAGGATGCTTACCTTTCACGTCATATTGCTCTTAATAGTGGCCTGCCCTTAACTTCAGCAGCGCTCAATGTTAATCGCCTGTGCGGTTCCGGTTTACAAGCCATTATTTCTGCAGCCCAGCTGATTGAAGGCGGTGATTCAAGTTTGGCATTGGCCGGTGGTGCCGAGTCTATGAGCCAGGGTGCCTATTTACTACCTAGGGTACGCCAAGGCTTACGTATGGGTGATAGCTCAGTCGTTGACCTGACTCTAGGTATTCTTAGCGATCCCTTTGGTAGTGGTCACATGGGCATCACAGCAGAGAACCTTGCAGCAAAGTATAACTATTCCCGTGAACAGCTGGATGCGTTTGCCTTGGAAAGCCATCAAAAGGCAGCCAAAGCCATAACCGAGGGCCGTTTCACCTCTCAAATCGTGCCTATCTCCGTAAAAAAAGGGCGTGAACTTGTTAACTTCTGCGAAGATGAGCATGTACGCCAAAACGCGACTGCTGAGGATTTTGCCCGCTTAAAACCTGCCTTTAAAAAAGATGGGTTAGTCACTGCAGGTAACGCATCGGGTATCAATGATGGCGCAGCAAGCCTGCTTTTAGCCCAGGCTGATGAGGCATCTAAACTCGGTTTAAAGCCGCGTGCACGCCTGCTGGCCTGCGCCTTTGCTGGAGTAGACCCTCAGCTCATGGGAATCGGGCCTGTACCTGCCGTTCGCTGTTGCCTTGAGCAAGCCGGATTGAAGCTGGCTGATATTGATGTAATCGAATCCAATGAAGCCTTTGCTTCTCAGGCTATGGCCGTTGCTGAAGAGTTAGGCTTCTCAGCCAACAAGCTTAATCCAAACGGAGGTGCCGTTGGCATGGGCCACCCTGTTGGAGCTACCGGAGCTCTTTTAACTGTTAAGGCTCTTTATGAATTAGAACGTATGGGTGGACGCTATGGCTTAATTACCCTTTGTATTGGCGGAGGGCAGGGTATCGCATTAGTCATTGAGCGTTGTCACTAAACCCTTTTTTATAAGAAAAACGACAAGGAGCATCAGCATGACCAAAACAGTAGAACCCAAGATCTTGCCTGCCACCCCTTCTGCGGTAAATCCACCGCTGTTGATTGGCGACCTGTTAAAGTCCGGCGTGCGCATGGCGGGTGACAACCCCATAGTATACCGAGATCTAAGTCGGCACAGTTATTCAGAGTTTCAAAACCGGGTGCATCAGCTCGCTCATGTTCTAACGAGTAAGGGCGTTCAGGCTGGTGACGTTGTTGCTGTTTTAGATTGGGATAGCCACCGTTATTTAGAATGTTTTTTTGCTATTCCAATGATAGGGGCTGTGCTACACACCGTGAATGTGCGTTTAGCACCTGATCAAATTCTTTATACCCTCGATCATGCCGAGGATGTTTTTGTTTTAACTCATGAGGACTTCCTGCCGCTGTTAGAGCCTATGGCAACCAAGCTACCTCGAATCCAAGGCTACCTCTTGTGCCAAGATGAGCCTAAGGCCATTCAAACCTCCTTACCCTTAGTTGGTGAGTATGAAGACTTATTGTCCAAGCAGCCTGTAAATTTCGAGTTTCCAACGTTTGATGAAAATGCTGTTGCCACCCTCTTTTACACGACAGGCACTACAGGTAACCCTAAAGGCGTTTATTTCACTCATCGACAGCTGGTATTGCATACTCTCGGTGAAGCCAATGTCTTCCAAACACCTGGGTTTGAACTGCTGAACCGGGATAAGGTGTACATGCCAATCACTCCCATGTTTCATGTTCATGCCTGGGGGGTACCCTACACAGCGACCTTGATGGGGGCCACTCAGGTTTACCCAGGGCGCTATGAACCTGAAATGCTGGTCAAGCTACTGGTCAGTGAGCAGGTCGACTTTTCACACTGTGTTCCCACCCTGTTGAATATGGTGGTTTCCGCCGATGCCCTTGTTTCTGGCAAGGTGAAGCTTAATGGTTGGAAGGTATTGGTAGGTGGCAGCGCACTACCGCAAGGCCTTGCGCGTAAAGCCCGAGAGCTAGGTATAGATACTCGCAGTGCCTATGGTATGTCCGAAACCTGCCCACTGCTAACAGCGGCTATCCTGCCTCACGATATTAACAATGCAGACTTCGATCTTCAGTTACCCTTAAGGTGCAAAGCGGGGGTCGCCGTTCCTTTTGTTGATCTTCAGGTTGTAGACGAGTCAGGCCAACCCCTGCCACAAGATGGTGAAAGTGTGGGTGAAGTCAGAGTTCGTGCACCCTGGTTAACCCAAGCCTATTATAAGGAAGAGGAGCGCAGCGAAGAACTTTGGCGTGATGGCTGGTTACATACGGGTGATGTAGCTACTCTTGATGAGCGCGGCTTTTTGCAAATTCGTGACCGCATCAAAGATGTTATTAAAACCGGTGGTGAGTGGATTTCTTCATTAGAACTTGAGAATCTGATCAGCCAATATAGCGGTATTAGCGAAGTGGCTGTGGTAGGCATTGCAGATCAACAGTGGGGTGAACGACCTGCAGCACTTGTTGTCGCCAGCGACCCCTCGAACCCTCCTGAAGTTGCAGCCCTACAGCAACACCTACAACAGTTTGTGGAGAGCGGAAAAATCAACAAATGGGCCATACCTGAAACCATCCAGGTCGTTGCTGAAATACCTAAAACCAGTGTCGGTAAACTCAATAAAAAATTGATTCGCCAAGAGCTGGCTTAAGATCGAGTAGGAGGGGGTCAGCAGACCCCCGTCCCCTCACACCACCCGGCAACTGAGCGTAGAACTACCATCGTTTCTGTTAACCCTAGCCTACTGCCTGAAAAAAGTAATAGAA
>SKIX01000211.1 GCA_007116195.1 Marinospirillum sp.
GGCTGTAGATACAGCTCAAACTGGCTAAGCTCCAGAGCTTTACGCAGCTCACCTTCTAGCTCAAAGCGCTTTTCAACTTGCTTCTGCATACTGGCTTCAAAGCGACGCCAGGTGCTACGCCCTGCTTCTTTAGCAGCATAGAGAGCAATATCAGCTTCTTTAAGCAAGGCATCAAAGGGGCGGTCACTTTGGTCGAAGAAGGCCGCACCTAAGCTGCTGCTCAGCAAGAACTCACCCTGCCCTTCAATTTCAAGAGGTTGAGCCAGCAGTGTTTGCAGTTCGTTTAGGCGTGCTTCCAGCTGTTGGCTAGCGACTATTTTGCCTTGGTTGTTAGGTTCCAGTAAGAGTAAAACAAACTCGTCGCCACCAAAGCGTGCCAAGGCTTCTTGATCACTGAGCAGGTGAGTTAAACGACTGGCTAGAGCAATTAAGAGTTGATCGCCGGTGTTATGGCCGCGAGCATCATTGATATTTTTAAAATGGTCTAAATCAATAATGACCAAGGCGGCTAGCTGCTCTTTACTGGCTAGCTGCTGACTGATTTCAGTGAACTTTTCTTGAAATAGATAGCGGTTCGGCAGGTTGGTTAGAGGGTCAAAGTAAGCGAGAAATTTAATCCGCTGCTCATTTTCATGGCGCTCGGTAATGTCTCGGCTAATACCCAGTACGCCAATAAACTCCTGCTTGCTGTTAAGCAGAGGTGCTTTGAGCTTGTCGAGCAGGTGGTTGCTGCCATCAGGAAAACGAGTCCACTCTTCGGAATGAACCAGTTGCCGATTAGCAACGACCTGAGCATCCGTTTGGTGAAAAAACTTGGCTTTTTTGTCTTCAAAGAGCTGGTAGTCATTGCTACCAATAATGTCTTGCGGTGTTTTACCAGCAAAGTGAGCAAACTGTTCGTTGCAGCCTAAATAGGTGCCCTTTTTATCTTTAAAGAAAATCAGGTCAGGAATAGAGTTGAGTAGACCTTCCAGAATGGTGGTTTTTTCTTGCAGGCTTTTTTCTGCTTTGCGACGGTGCAGAATATTCCAGACGAGTAGAGTAATGACCAGCAACTGAGTAATCAGTGCGGTCCACAAAAACAACATATTGCGTTTTTGCGAAGCAATCAGTGCCTGGTAACGTTGCTCAGCTAACTGCTCTAAGCGGTCTTTGTATTCAATGATGCTGGCTTCCGCTATTTTTTTACCCGTAATATCGATAATGACTGAAAAAAGCAGCGTCTCGCCGTCATCGGTTTGTAATGGCCAGGAGTAAACTTCAACGGTACGAATTTCGCCACTGGCCAGGCGGTGTGGAAAAATAAAATAATTACGGTTTTCTTGGCGGGCTAAAGCGCGTTCTAAAGCAACATCTTCAGGGTCTAGAGCATTGATCTGCTCAATATTCATGCGCTCTAGCTGAGCAGTCGAGTAGCCGTAGAAGTTAGCCGCTGCCTGGTTAGCCTGGAGTATGCGACCACTTTCTGGGTCAATAACCAGCATCACGGCACCATACTCTTCAAAAAAACGTGAAGGCAGCTGGGATGCCAGAATTTGGCCTGTTGCGGGTATTAGAATAAAGCTGCTTAAGAGTAGCAGTATTCCTAACAGTAAAAGTTTGGCTCTCACATGAATACTCGTTTTTGCTAGGTTAGCCGCCTGCAAGCTTAACTTTAAAGCCTTCAGCTTCTAGTAGTTGGCGCACCTTGTTACGCTGATCACCCTGGATTTCTATGACATCCTGCTTCAGTGAGCCACCCGTACCACAGTGTTTTTTTAGTTTTGCGGCTAAATTTTTTAATTCTTTTTGCGCCAGGGGTACGCCACTTATGGTTGTTACCCCTTTGCCTTTGCGTCCGGCTGTTTCGCGCCTGACTCTAACGATGCCATCTAAGGCAGCAATACGCTGCTCATCTTGTTGTTCGGCACAGCGGCAGGCGTCTTTTGCTTCACGGCAAGCGGGACAGAGGTCGCCCTGCTCGGTAGAATAGACAAGACGGCTGAGCTGGTCTTGCAAAGATGCCATTAGCACTCCTATTAAAATAACATGTTCTAGGCTACTTTAACTCTTTTTAAAGACTGAATAGTTGCAGAATAACGCCTTGAGGATAAAGATGCGACACTTGTTGATTGGTACCTCGACTTCTTTTTTACTGTTGCTCAATACTTTGGTGGGTATGGTGCCTTTATTAGTGTTTGCACTACTTAAGCTGTTAGTGCCCCTGCCTTGGTTTCGAGATCTATGCTTTGAAGCCGTGCGCTGGATTGCCAGCACCTGGGCCAGCATCAATGTTTTGATTTTTCGTGCACTTACGCCAACGCGCTGGGATATCCGCGGTCAGCAGCAGCTTAGCCGTGATCGCTCGATACTGGTTATAAGTAACCACCAAACGTGGGTGGATATACCTGCATTAATTGCAGCCATTCATGGCAAAGCGCCTTTCTTTACTTTTTTCCTTAAGCGCCAGCTACTCTATGTCCCTTTTCTTGGCTTGGCTTGGTGGGCACTGGAATACCCTTTTATGCGTCGTTATACCAAAGAGCAGCTAGCGAAAAACCCACAGTTGCGCGGCAAAGATTTAGAAATTACCCGCAAAGCCTGTGATCGTTTACAAGGGCGGCCCGTTTCTTTGGTGAACTATTTAGAAGGAACGCGCTTTACCCCTGCCAAGCAGGCTCGTCAAAAATCACCCTATCGCTACCTGTTAAAGCCAAAATCAGGTGGGGTGGCTTTTACCCTTAAAGCCATGGGTCAGCAGCTAGATAGCCTGCTGGATGTCACCCTGGTGTATCCTGGCGAGCGTGCCCCTACTTTTTGGGAGCTTTTAAGTGGGCAGGTTGGGCATGTCATTATTGATTTGGAACAGCAGCCCTTGCCTGCTGAGATGTGTGCAGGTGACTACCAGGAAGATCGCGAGTTTCGGAAACAATTTCATGGCTGGATTGCGGGTATCTGGCAGCGTAAAGATGAGAAGATTCATCAGCTGCGACAGGAGCTTGGCAGTCACTCTCAGGGCTAATGAAAAGCCCTGGCTAGCATGTTAACTTAAGCATTATTCAGGGGTTTAGGGAGGAAAAATGAGCAAGGTATCTAAGGAACGATCGGCTAGTCGTTTTAATAATCCTTTGTTAACCGCTTTAGCCAGCAAGTTACGCCATGCATTAATTGTAACGGATGCTGAGCAGCGAATTGTTTATGCCAACCCTGCCTATGAAACCCTGACTGGTATTCGACCCCAGGATGCTTTAGGTCAGCGAACGGAGTTTACTCACGCAGATCGCCATAGCGATGAGTTCTATGCGGGCATCAGAAAGCAGCTCGATGAAAAGGGTGTTTGGGAGGGAGAGCTGTGGGATTATCGACCTGAAGGCACCGCCTATTTGCAGCACTTAAGCATTGAAGCCTTACATAATGAGCAGGGTGAGGTTGAGCACTATTTTGCTTTGGTCAGTGACCTTTCCGAGCAGCAGGGTAACGAGGCTGAGCTGGAGCGCCTGGCGCATTATGATCCCTTAACTGACCTGCCTAACCGCATTCTGTTTCGCAATCGCCTCGGTCATGAGTTTAATATTTCTACGCGTCATAACTCGCGTACCGGCCTGGTACTGCTGAACCTGGATCGCTTCAAGCTTATCAATGATGCCTTTGGTTTTGCCGCAGGCGACCAGCTACTAGTTGAAATTGCTCAGCGTTTACAGGGTGGCATTCGTCGAACAGACCTGCTTGCTCGCCAAGAGCAGCGGCCCGAAAGGGATGCCGATCTGCTCTCGCGTATGGGAGGTGATGACTTTTCTTTTATTTTAAGTGAGCTACGTAAAGCCGATGATGCTGGAGTTGTCGCTGAGCGGCTGCTTAAATGCCTGGAAGCGCCCTTTTATGTGCAAGGAGAAGAAATTTATGTCTCAGCCAGCTTGGGCATTGCCGTTTACCCAGATAATGCTGCGCATGAAGATGGTTTGCTGCAATGTGCAGAGTCAGCGTTAAAAAAAGTAAAAAGAGAAGGCAAAGGCGGCTACCGCTTTTTTTCAGATGATTTAAATATCAGTAGCGCCAAGCGAGTCAGGCTGGAAGCCAAAATGCGCAATGCCATCGCCCAGCAAGCTTTTGAGCTGCACTATCAGCCAAAAATGAACCTGGCAACGGGGCGGGTAA
>SKIX01000132.1 GCA_007116195.1 Marinospirillum sp.
AGGAGTTTTTTTACAGGCTATTTAAGCAAGAAGATTGAGCTGGCTGCCTTTTTCATAAGGCAAGCGGTTAGTTGCTGCTAAATCAAAGGTTTGCTGAATGGCTTGATTGGCTGTTGCAGGGTTGGTGTTGCCTAGCATTGGCCGATTCATAGCAACTTGAAGGGTTAGAGGGCGGCGTATGCCAAAATTAAAAGTGTAGGGTAATTTAGCGCGCCTGGACTCGGATGTCGCCTCGGGTTGACTAGGCCCAGCCACAGCTTTGGAGTTGCTAGTTGATAGCTCTAAGGTGAAGTCGGGTGAACCTGCTTCTTGTTCAGCAGCTCGATGGCTGACGGTTTGAGCTCTGCTAGCAGGGGGAGTGGCTAGCTGCTGTTCTGGCTCGTCTTGCTGCTGCTGACCTTGCTGCTTTTCTTCAACCTTGATATCAGCAGCCAAGCTAGTGGTTAGCTGATGTTCAGTCGCTTCATTGCTCGGGTTAGCAGTGGCTGACTTCTGTGCACTGGTTTGCCCCGGCTTGTTTTTAAGCCAAGAGGTGGAGCTGGCAGTATCAAGAGAAGAAATAACCATGGTTGCAATTCCGAGCAAGCTTTTTATTAATAAGTAAGATTTTAGCCAGAAACCAGCTTTTTAGACAGGTCTTTTTGTTGTCATCTCGCTTTGCAGTATACTTCCGCAATTCGATGCTGGGGTCAACGGATGAGTGGACAATGACTTTTTTAAATAGATTTAAGGGTTTAGCTATTCGGGGGCTGGGAATTTCCTGCGTCCTGGTCGCTGGTGGTTGGGTTTTGACTGGGTGTCAATCAGCTGGGCATACCTCTAGCCATGTCAGTGTTGGAGCTGTGACTGGGCCTGATGGGCGACAGCGTGTACAAGCCGTACCCCAGCCCTTAGAGGCAAGCCAACCTGCGCCACCTCAACCAAAACCTGCGCCACCTGCCGCAACTCGGGTAGAGGTTTTGCCAGCTAACCCTGAAGCGGGCGTACCCTTGGGCGATGATACGGAAGTGGAAGTGGTTTCGCTCTTGCCTGTTGCTGAGCCTGAACAAGCTAAGCCACAAAGGGCTCAAGCCAGCCAGGAGCCACCTGCCCCTGTACCCACTCAGACCACTGAAGCCAGTGAACCAACCTGGTTAGAGCGCTTTCCTCATCTTTCCGAAGATGTAGAGAGCTATAAAAGTGTCATTGCGAATCTGGAGCAAGAGGTTCAACGTTATCGTGAACAGCTTTCCAGTTTGCGTGAAAGGGTCGAGCAGAACTGGGGCACAGCGGCAGCAACGGCGACGAGTGCCCATCAGTTTGTGAAGTATACGGACTCTTACCAAAGCCGCGGAGAAATGGATTTTGATCAAGGTAAGATCGTCGTTGAAACCGTTGATCAGTCCAACCCAAAAGAGCATCTGCGCCAGGCGATAGTGACCACTTTGCTGACACCCTATGATGCGGACGAGCCAGAAATATTTACTGACAAAAATATTAGTTACTCAGGCCCTGCGCTTTTAGCGGGTCAGGTGCAAGACCATGACGGTGTGCCCGTGCGTTGGGAGTGGCGTGCTAATCGCTACGCTCAGCATCTAGTCGATAACGAGATGCAGGAAGTCCAACGTAATGGACAGGTGGTTTACCGTGTCGAAATTCCTTTGGTAGCGAACCACAATGAAGTGCGAGGGCAGAAGTATGAGCATCTTGTCCGCGACGCTAGTCGCCGTTATCAAATCGACGAAGCGCTGATCTATGCCATTATGGAAACTGAAAGCCATTTCAACCCCTATGCCATGAGCCATATTCCAGCCTATGGGTTGATGCAGGTGGTGCCTGCTACTGCAGGTCGTGATGTTTACGAACGTATTCGTAAGCGCAATGACCAGCCTACACAGCAGACACTGTTTAATCCGACAGAAAATATAGATATAGGTACGGCCTACCTAACTATTTTGCGCGATATCTACTTAAAGGATATACGTCATCCGCAGTCAAAGGAATATGCCATGATTACTGCATATAACGGCGGGGCAGGCAGTGTGCTACGAACTTTTCATCAAGACCGCAGCCGAGCCATTGAAGTGATCAATCAGCTGTCCCCTCAGCAGGTTTATGATCGTCTGCATAACGACCACCCTTTTGCTGAAGCGCGTGGCTATATTAAAAAAGTAACCGAGGCACTAGGGCGTTATCGCGCTCTGGCCTCGGCTCCTTAAAAGTTAGTTACCGCGCTGCTCTTCAATGCGCAGGCGGTTAACTTCCCGAGAAGCGTTGTAGGCTGCTTCAAGGGTTGCGGACTCCTCAACCCGAATCAAGTATTCGCTGCTGGTATCGAAAGTAACCTCCTGGCAGCGGTTACCTGAAGAGGTGCAGACTTGGCTGGTCGGCGTTTCCAGTTTTGCTTTCAGGTTGCTCGCAGTGTAGACATCGCCTGTTAAACTGGGACAGCGCAGGTTACGGCTGCTGAATAAGACTTCGCCGCGCTCTAAAGCCACGCGGGCAGTAAGAACACAGTTACTCAGCTGCTTGTCTGCTTGTCCCTGAATTTGTGCAGGATCAACTGCAAACCAGACGTTATCCTTGGATACGCCTTCTGTTAAACGAATTTGGCTAACGCTAGTTGCTGTTAGCTGTGTTGTGGCCGGTAGGGTTAGTTGGTCTGCCATGAGTGGCAGGGAAAGACTAACCAAAGCTAGACCCGTGAATAGTTTTTTCATAACAAGCTTCATCCCGTAAAGTCGGTGGTCACGCCAGTATATCAGAGCGTTGGGCTGGGTTATTGGTGTCAGTTTGCCGCATTATAGTTCCTTGTTGATGCTGGTAAAACTCATAAGCCAGTCTGATAGCAAAACCAAGTAAAAAAGTCGGAAAAGAAGTGCCTACTTCCCTTAGAATAGCGATACAGTGCACCTATTTAGATTTAGAGAGATTCCATGACTGCAGAAACTCAAACAGAAAACTTTCATGAGCAGCTAACACCGCTTTACCGAGATATCCTTAGTGGCTTAGGTGAGGACCCCGAGCGAGAAGGCTTGCGTGATACACCTCAAAGAGCAGCCAAGGCGATGGCTTTTTTAACGCGTGGCTACCACCAAACACTTGAAGAGCTGGTTAATGGTGCTGTTTTCACATCAGATACAGATGAACTGGTTATCGTCAAAGACATAGAGCTTTACTCGCTTTGTGAGCACCACCTGTTACCTTTTATTGGCAAATGCCACATTGGTTACCTGCCTCAGGGTAAGGTTTTGGGTCTATCCAAGTTTGCACGTATCGTAGATATGTACTCACGCCGCCTGCAAATCCAAGAGCAATTAACCAAACAGATCGCTGAAGCTGTTCAGGAAGTCACTTCTGCTGCAGGTGTTGGTGTGATCATTGAAGCACGCCACCTGTGTATGCAAATGCGGGGAGTTGAGAAGCAAAACTCTTCAATGCGAACCTCAGTGATGCTTGGCCAGTTACGCTCATCACAAAATACCCGCCAGGAATTTCTTAAGCTGTTGGATTATTGATTTTCTGCACAAGGAATCGACCCATGCCCCACAATGACCCCTATTCTCTGGCTAGTATTCGCATCAAAAACCTGCGTTTACGCACCTATATTGGTATTAAGGACGATGAGGTTCAGAATCGCCAGGATATCATCGTTAATGCCATTATCCGCTATGCGGCTAACCGTGCGGTGCAGTTTAATCAGATCGAAGAGGCCCTTAATTACCGCACCATCACCAAGCAGCTTATTACCCATGTTGAAGAAGGGCGTTTTGCGCTACTGGAAAGGCTGACCAAAGAGTTGTTGGAAATTATTATGCAGCATGAGCAGGTGTTAGCCGCCGAAGTTGAAGTGGATAAACCCCATGCTTTGAGATTTTCAGATTCAGTTTCTGTTACTCTGAGTGCTAAACGTGAACCTTAAGTTGAGCACTGGAACCCATGAACCAAGAAACAACTTCTACGACTAAGCGCAACCACAATTTGGCCATTACTGCAGTAACCTTGGCGTTGCTGGGTGCCTTTTTAGCAAGCTCTCCTTTTGTTTGGCTGCTGTTGCCAGCCGCAATCTGTGGAGTCTTTGCGTATCGAGCCATTCGTCGTGAGCCTGATCGCTACTCTGGAATGCTCTTTGTATTGGCTGCCTGGGG
>SKIX01000074.1 GCA_007116195.1 Marinospirillum sp.
GAGCAAACATCGGGATCCTGATGCGTTGCAATCAGCGTATTAATTTGACGCGGATGCAAATAGCGAGAAACCTGCTCTAAAACCTGATGGAACACATAGGTACCACCTGGATCAAATAAATAACCCTGCTCGCCATTAATGACTAAGCATTGGTTGGTTTGCACAAAGGAATTAGACCCTTCTTCTTCCTCCCAGCCAAACCAAACAAACTGGTGTTCATCATCTTCATAAAGCAGACAACTATCATCTAAGCGTTCTATCATCTTAGCAGGCTCCTCCATGGTTATTGTTTTACTACTCTAGCTGATCAACGCCAAGCTAAAACTGAGCCAACTCAAAAGCCGTAGAATTCATCCAAAAGATCGGTACCACACTCAAGGTTTTCCAGCCAGTCTAAAAACTTAGGTATCTGCTCTTTACCAATGATTGCACCATGCTGAGGCACTATCATTTCTATGGGGTACTGTCTGATCATCGCCACCCACTTACGCAGGGCAGCATTATTACCCATATAGCGTTTATGGAAACCTTCGGTATAAGGCAGGTGCTTTTCCCAGTCATCTACCATTAAATAGCGTTCACCAGGAGGAAAAACAGCAGCACCGATATCGCCTGAAAACAAAATTTTTGAGCGACTATCATAAAAGCAGAAGTTGCCTTCACTATGCAAAAAGTGAGCAGGCAAAAGCACTATCTCGCCACCGGCGGGCAGCTTAATCATTTTTCCTTTGTCTTCAATAGCAATCAGACGGCTGTTATCACTAAAGCCAAAATGCGATACAAAGCGAACCCACAAGCGCGAAACCAATAAGCGCGCATTGGTTGCTTTCAGCCAGAGGGTAACAGAAGAAAGGACATCTGGGTCTTGGTGCGTTGCTAGCAAATAACGAATGCGATCCAAAGGAATATACTTGTTTACCTCAGCAGCCACTTCCGAAAAAATAAAAGCCCCGCCCGGATCAAACAAGTAGCCCTGATCCTGATTGATAACCAAAACCTGGTTGGATTGCACCAGACTCTCTTCGGCATCTGGATCTTCCCAACCGAACCAGACGTATTGGTGTTCATCATCCTCAAATAACACCTTGCTGCTTTCTACCATTAAAGGCTCCCTACAAGTCATGTTTTCCTAACACTACTATATATCAATAAAATAGCAGCACAGCCATTGATCTAAAACAACTAACCCGGAAAGAACCGGGTTAAATTGTCAAATCATGTAAAATTACTTTTCAGTGTTCAGCTTGTTTTTTAGGTAGCAGATAAGCAATCAAAATACCCAGTTCAAACAATAACCACATAGGTACAGCTAACAGCGTTTGCGAAAAAATATCCGGGGGCGTGAGCAGCATTCCTACAACAAAACAGCCTAAAATTACGTACATACGCTTAGCAGCCAGCTTCTTAACATCGGCCACACCAGCCAGAACGAGCAACACCGTAGCGACCGGTATTTCAAATGCCAAACCAAAAGCAAAAAACAACTTAAGAACAAAGTTTAGATAAGCATTAATATCGGTCATCACCGCCACACCTTCTGGTGCAGCAGAAGTAAAGAAAGAAAAAAGCAGTGGAAAAACAGCATAGTAGGCAAACGCCATGCCCGCATAAAAAAGCAAGATGCTGGAACCAACAATGGGGAAAGCTAGCTTCTTTTCGTGTTCATACAAGCCTGGCGCTATAAAGCCCCAAATTTGATAGAGAATAAACGGCATGGCAATAACCACGGCAGCAAACAAAGTCAGCTTAAAAGGAGCCAAGAAAGGCGAGGCTACTTCTGTGGCAATCATTTGCGTGCCTTCCGGCATTAACAAGCGCAGGGGTTCAGAAACAAATAGATAAATATCGTTAGCAAAGAAAAACAGACTTAAGAAAACCAGTAGTATGGCCAAGAGCATTTTGATCAAACGATCACGCAGCTCAACCAAATGCTCAACCAGAGTTGCCTGGCCTAACTGAGCCTCTTCTTCAGGTGCTTCTGCTGGTGGAGGCAGCTGACTCATGGTGTTTTCTTCTCTTGTTCGTCAGTTGCTTGGCTCTTATGCATTTCTTTCTCAATTTCTTTTTCAGCATCCAGCAAGCCAGCCTTTACTTTCTTTTCATGCTCGGCTAAACGCTGACGCATCTCTTCTAATTGCAGCTGTTCATTGACTTCCTGCTGGATACCACTGACCGCTTTGCGAATTCGGCCCACATAAAGGCCCAGAGTGCGAACTGCTTGGGGTAAACGCTGGGGGCCTAGTACTAGCAACCCGACGATTGCTAATACCAGAAGTTCAAAAAAGCCAATATCGAACATAGTTAGCGGCGCTTATTTGCGCTCTTGCTCCTGTTCTTTAACCTGCTCTGCTTTAACATCAATCACCTCGTCATCAGCAGACTTTTTTTCCAGGTTATCAGTTTGACGCCCCTTAAGATCATCTTCCATTTCTTTCTCGCCTTCTTTCATGGCGCTCTTGAAGCCTTTAACCGCACCCCCCAGGTCACCCCCCAGGTTACGCAACTTCTTGGTTCCAAAAATAAGAATAATAATGCCCAATACAATCAGTAGCTGCCAAATACTAATGCCACCAAACCCCATGATCGACTCCTGCTGTTTTAATTGTCAAAAATAATTATTTAGTCCGACTGGCTTTTTCATCCAAGCCAGAAATACCCATGCGCCTTGCCAGTTCATCCAAAACCTGATGATGGCTGAGGCCCAGGTGAGACAACATAACCAAAGAATGGAACCAAAGATCTGCTGTTTCTGCAATTACAGCCGCTTGATCACCACTCCGCTCTGCATCCTTAGCCGCTAATAAGGTTTCTGTTGCTTCCTCACCAACCTTTTCTAAAATCTTGTTCAAACCCTTCGCATGCAAACTGGCAACGTAAGAGGTTTCAGGTGCAGCCTTACGCCGCTCTTCTAACACCTGCTCCAGTTGTTGCAGTAAATCACTCATCTATTTATCACGCCTTTGCTGGTTAAAACCTCGGACGACAGAATAGCGGAAATAGCCAAGACACTCCACTGCCAGTCTTACCCTCTAGGGTGTAAATAAGCTGCCCGCCTAGCGGCGCAAAAGCAGCAACAAGCCTAAAGCCATCAAGAGCCAGGGTGTCCATTCACCCTGAAGATTCAGCAACAAGTCTTGACCTGCACCTGAAAAGACCCCTAAAAGCAAAAATACACTGCCCAGCACAAGCTGACCCTGACGCCGCCGAGAGCGCGCCATCTCTTGGCGCATTTCTGACAGTATCAGGCGCTGCTGTTGTTGATCCTCCTGCCAAGAGCGCAGCTGCGTCAAACTTTCATGAGCCAACTGCGGTAACTCGGGAATCTGCTCCAGCCAGTCAGGCAGCTTCTCTTTAGCTTTCAAAAGAATGCCACGTGGCCCTACTCGTTGCTTCATCCAGTTTTCTAAAAAGGGCTTGGCAGTGGTCCACAGATCCAATTCTGGGTAAAGCTGACGCCCCAGGCCTTCAATATTCAGCAGCGTTTTTTGCAGCAGCACCAACTGGGGCTGTACTTCCATATTGAAACGCCGAGCGGTCTGAAACAGACCCAGCAGCACCTGACCAAAAGAGATATCTTTTAAGGGTTTTTCAAAAATCGGTTCACACACAGCACGGATGGCCGCAGCAAACTCATTCGCGCGCGTACCTTCACCGACCCAGCCAGACTCTATATGTAGCCGAGCTACCTCGTAATAATCCTGCTTGAAAAAAGCCAGCAGGTTACGCGCCAGGTAGTTTTGATCCTCCACACTAAGAGAGCCGACAATGCCGCAGTCAATCGCGATATAACGCGGGCTTTCCGGCTTGCTGGTATCAACGAAAATATTACCTGGGTGCATATCAGCATGGAAAAAATTATCGCGAAACACCTGAGTGAAGAAAATTTCTACGCCACGCTCAGCAAGCTTTTTCATATCCACACCCTGGGCTCGCAGAGTATTAACCTCTGCAACCGGAACGCCATAAATACGCTCTTGCACCATGACATTACGACGAGTAAACGGCCAGTGAATTGCTGGCACATAAAGCAGGTGGGAATCGAGAAAATTGCGTTTTAACTGCGAGGTACTGGCGGCCTCTTTCTGCATATCCAGCTCATCCATCAAGCTGATTTCATAATCAGCA
>SKIX01000157.1 GCA_007116195.1 Marinospirillum sp.
AGTACCTGCGCGAAGGAGAAAACCTCCAGGATGCCTACTACCACACCCTGAGATCCACCGGTAAGGCGGTCAGCTTCACCGGCCTGACTCTGGCGATCGGGGTCGGCACCTGGGTCTTCTCGCCGATTAAGTTCCAGGCGGATATGGGCATCCTGCTGACCTTTATGTTCCTGTGGAACATGGTCGGGGCCCTGTGGCTGCTGCCCGCCTTCGCCCGCTACCTGCTCAAGGACCCGAGCAAAGCCTAAAGCTTTAAGAAGTAGGGCAGGGACGCCCTACAACTTCTATAGCATCTCAAAACTAAAAGGCAGCAATCAGGTTATAAAGAAAAACACTGGCGATACCGAGCGGGGTCACATAGCGCAACACAAATACAAACAGATCACGCTTACTCCCTTGCAAGCCCAACTCCTGATGCAGGTTTTCTGGTCGCATCGCCCAACCAGCAAACAGAGCAATCGCCAAGCCACCTAAAGGCATCATTAGGTTAGAAACCATGAAATCAAAAATTGCGAAGAAGTTGCGCTCAGCAAAGCCGGGCAAGAAGGCCAGAGGATAGAGCTCCGCCCAGTGATTGAAGGATAAGACCGTTGCTATGCCAACAAACCAAATAGCCAGCCCACCAAGCAGCGCTCCTTTAACACGACTAATACCCTTACGCTCTTCCAACCACTCCACGACAGGCTCCAACATTGAAATGGCCGAGGTAACCGCTGCCATAGCCAGCAATAAAAAGAACAGAGTCCCAAAAAAGCCACCGCCAGCTATCTGACCAAAAGCCAAGGGCAGTGTCTGAAAAATCAAACCTGGACCTTCGCCTGCCTGCAAACCTTCAGCAAAAACAATTGGAAAAATAGCCAGGCCAGCCAACAAGGCCACCACAACATCAAGTAAGGCGATAGTCAAAGCTGTTTTGGGAATATTCACATGAGCAGGCAAATAAGAGCCATAGGCCATCATCACACCTATACCTATACTCAAAGTAAAGGCTGCATGGCCCAAAGCAACCAGCACAGCCTCTGCAGTTAAGCTCGAAAAGTCTGGGAAAAAGAGAAAGGCCACCCCACGCATAAATTCGCCAGTGGTCATGGCATAAGCAACCAACACCAGTAAAAGCACAAACAATAAAGGCATCAACCAGGTGATGGCTTTTTCCAGACCTTGACGAACACCCCGAGCCACAATCAAAACAACCAACAGCATAAACAAACTATGCCAGAACAACATCGAAACTGGGCTAGATAACAGCTGACCAAAGAGTGCACCTATGCTGGCAGTATCGGCATCTTGAAACTCGCCAACAGCAGCATGACCCACATACACCAAAGACCAACCGCCAATTACCGCATAAAAAGAGAGCACTAAAAATGAAGCCAGTACGCCATTCCAACCAATTAAGCGCCAGCCTTTCGCTGCTCCCTCACTGAGAGTCAGTTGTTGCATGGTTCCTACCGGGCTTTGCCGTCCCCGCCTGCCGAGCAGGGTTTCGGCTATCAAAACCGGAATACCGATCAGGAGAATACAGGCCAAATAAACCAGCACAAAAGCACCACCACCATTTTCACCAGTGATGTAGGGAAACTTCCAGATATTACCCAGCCCTACTGCGGAGCCTGTAGCAGCCAGAATAAAAGCAAAGCGTGACGACCATAGCGGGTGGGACAGACCACTCGTTGACATGCGAAACCCTCAGACCTAATGAATTCAATAACCAAGCAAAGCTTACCTGCGCAGAATAACACAAGCGAATTGACGACCTGAGTTTAGCGAGGCGGGTCTTAGCAAAAGTTACACTTATACATAACTATTAAACACAAGTATAAGTGCAAAGTGACTTTTCACTGTTAGAATGCGCAGCGCCACTTAAGATTCAATACAAAGGCTACTTTAAACCATGCTCGCAATTAACTTCCTCATTCAGTTCGCTGATTCAGATACTCCCCGCGAAATCACCCTTTACAGTGACTGTAAAGAAGCAGTCGGCTGGCTGATTAACTCGCTTGAGCTAGATGGCCAGCTGCGTGTACTAAAACACTGGATACAAGCGTAACTTCCTACTACTAAAACCCTACTCACCTTGACAGCTGCCCCCCTTCCAGCAAGCATAAGCGGAGCGATTAAAAAAGGAGAAGCAGCTGTATGACCCGCCAAGACACCCTGGAGCAACTAGCCAAGCTCGCTCAGCAGCACGGCTGGGTGCTAGCAACTGCTGAATCCTGTACTGGCGGTGGCATTGCCAAAGCCATCACCGAGCTTCCTGGCAGTTCAGCCTGGTTTAGCTGCGGGCTGGTAACCTATTCCAACCTGGCAAAAATCAACCTCTTAGGTGTTCAACCTAAAGACCTTGAAAGCTTGGGCGCTGTCAGTGAAACCGTAGTCAAGGCCATGGTTGCCGGTGCCTGCAATCAAGGGTCAGCCGACTTCGCTGTCGCCACGACAGGTATTGCTGGCCCAGGTGGTGGCAGCCCTGAGAAGCCAGTGGGCCAGGTTTGGTTAGGCTGGGGGTCTGCTCAAGAGCAACAGACACTCTGCTGTCAGTTTTCAGGAGACCGCCATCAAATTCGTGAAGCAAGCATTGACCAGGCTCTGCAGGCGTTACTCGATTATCTAAAGCAGATATAATCATTGTTTCGATTTTTTTATTCCCCTATACTGTCAACCCATACAGTATTAGATCTAAGCCTCTACTTTATTTTTGCTCAAGGAATTCATTCATGGCTATCGACGAAAACCGCCAAAAGGCCTTAAGCGCCGCTCTTGGCCAGATAGAAAAACAGTTCGGCAAGGGTGCCGTGATGCGTATGGGTGATCAGCCACGCGTCGCCATTCCTTCAGTTTCTACCGGCTCTCTAGGTTTAGATATCGCGTTAGGTATTGGTGGTCTTCCCTATGGCCGAGTGGTAGAGATTTACGGCCCTGAATCTTCAGGTAAAACCACCCTGACCTTATCTGTAATCGCCCAGGCACAAAAACAAGGCAAAACCTGCGCATTCATTGACGCTGAACATGCTCTCGATCCTATTTATGCAGAAAAGCTCGGCGTCAACCTGGATGACCTGCTGGTATCCCAGCCAGACAATGGTGAACAAGCCTTGGAAATCACGGACTCCCTGGTTCGCTCTGGCGCAGTTGATGTGTTGATTGTCGACTCAGTAGCAGCACTGACTCCCAAGGCCGAAATTGAAGGTGAAATGGGCGACTCCCATGTAGGCCTGCAGGCACGCTTAATGTCTCAAGCCCTGCGCAAAATTACCGGCAATATCAAAAATGCTAATTGCCTGGTGGTCTTCATCAACCAAATCCGGATGAAAATCGGTGTTATGTTTGGTTCACCAGAAACCACCACTGGGGGCAATGCGCTTAAATTCTATGCCTCAGTGCGCTTAGATATCCGTCGCATAGGTGCCGTAAAGCAGGGTGATGAAGTTACCGGTAACGAAACTCGTGTCAAGGTCGTTAAAAATAAGGTTTCTCCCCCTTTCCGCCAGGCAGAGTTCCAAATCCTGTATGGCAAGGGAATTTATCATGCCGGTGAAGTCATTGACCTGGGCGTACAATGCAAGCTAGTGGAAAAAGCCGGTGCCTGGTACAGCTATCAAGGCACCAAGATAGGTCAGGGTAAAGCCAATGCTGCTCAGTATTTGGAAGATAACCCAGCCATTATGGAAGAAATTGAAACAGCGGTACGGAGTCAGCTACTCACTCAAGTGGATGCCAATAAAACAGCTGAAGCGCCAGCTGCCGAGGCTAGCAACGAACTCCCTCCTTTGGATGACAACTAAAGATTCAGAGCTGCAAGCTTGGCGCAAGGCACTCAAAGAACGTGCTTTGCGCTTGCTTGCCAGGCGCGAACACAGCCAGAAGGAATTGGCTGACAAGCTTTTCAACCCACCCCCTTCACCCTGGAAGCAGCGGTTACCAACGCCACCTGAAGAGTTGACTGAACCAGAGCGATATAACGAAGTTCTCAAACTAGTGCACCAGCTAGAGGCCAAGAACTTGCAAAGTGATGCACGCTTTGCTGAAGACTTAACGCGCCAGTATTTACGTAAAGGTAAAGGGCCTCTAGCCCTGCACCAAGCCTACCAAGAGCACCAGCTAGA
>SKIX01000082.1 GCA_007116195.1 Marinospirillum sp.
ACTAGACCGTTGGATCAAAGGTGTTTTAACTGCCAAGAGTCTGGATGATTTATTCGCCAGCTAATCCAGAGTCAATCAATCGAAACAAGAAGCCCCAAGCTGTTATGGCCTGGGGCTTTTTTAATTCAGGGAGGAGGATGTAAGGTGCTGCCTGCAGTGCCTTCCTCAGTAGCACCTGCTGCACGCTATCCAGGACTACTCTGGCCATGCTCTGAGGCGAAGTAGACCAAAAAAACCAATACACTCTCTCGCATGGCTCATCTAGCCCTCTGAACTGATTAACACAAGGATTGAAGACTCATGCCTAAGGGAATCCCCCACGACCAGAACTTTAAAAACCAGATACTCGACTACCCCCTGCAAGCCATTGAGTTCTACGCCGCTGAGCAGGCGCAGCATCTGGATAAACAGCCCAAGATCGTGCCCGTGCGTCAGGAGCAACTGAAAAAACGCTTAGGGGATCGCTTTCGAGAGCTGGATACACCACTGCTACTGGAGTGGCCGAATGGTGAACGAGCGGCGATTCTTTTTCTATTTGAAGAAGAAAGCCAAAGCAGCCGCTTTTCCATTTATCGTCTGGTTCACTACTGCTTGGATGTGGCTGAGATACACAAAACGAATCGTGTCGTGCCGGTGACGATCTTTTTGAACCCAGCCCCTCACGCTGAACTCCAGTTAGAACTCGGTGGTGATCAGCAAACCTTCCTCAGCTTCAGCTACATCCAGTGTGTACTGAACCGCTTGGAAGCCCAGGATTATTTTCAAAGCGATAACATCGTTGCCAGAATGAACCTGCCACTGATGCACTACCCTGATTATCAAAAACTAGAAGTCTTCCACCATGCCATTCAAGGCCTCATCACTTTGGAAGAAGACCCCGACAAACAAGCCAAATACGTCGATTGGGTGGATATTTACACCCAGTTGGATGACAATGAAATCAAAGAGTACGCAGAGCGCTACCCAGAGGAGAAACAAGTTATGGCGAGTTTTGCAGAACGCTACAGATTAGAAGGTGAAGCCCGAGGCCGTGAAGCTGGTCTCCAAGAAGGCGAAGTCAAAGGTGAAGCCAAGCTACTAGGTCTTCAGCTTAAAATGAAATTCGGTGAGATCCCACAGGATGTGGTTGATCGTTTGAACTCCGCTACTTCTGATCAGCTAGAGTCTTGGGGAGCTAAAATCTTAACGGCTCAAACCCTGGAAGAACTTCTAGGCGACTAGCCTAGATTGAATCGAAACAAAAAGCCCCAAGCTGTTATGGCTTGGGGCTTTAGTGGTTAAGGCAGCACCTGATTCCAAAGGCAGCAAGCCTTCTGCAAGAGCAAAAGTCCAAGCCTTACCTCTGAACGCCAGCCCTGTTAAAATCAACCGCTACAATTCAACAGCGACCGCTGCTTATAACAGGTGCCCCCATGCCGCAACAGGATTTTGTTATCGCCCCTTCTATTCTTTCCGCTAATTTTGCTCAATTAGGGCAGGACGTTGATCAGGTGCTTGCTGCCGGTGCTGATTGGGTGCATTTTGATGTGATGGATAACCACTATGTGCCTAATTTAACTCTGGGGCCGATGGTTTGTCAGGCTTTGCGTGACCACGGTGTAACCGCACCCATTGATGTGCATCTAATGGTTAAGCCGGTGGATCGTATGATTGGCGATTTTATTGCCGCCGGTGCCACCAGTATTACCTTTCACCCTGAGGCTTCTGAGCATATCGACCGTAGCTTGCAAATGATTAAAGAAGGCGGCTGCCAGGCTGGTTTGGTGTTCAACCCGGCCACACCTTTGCACTTGATGGATCATGTCATGGATAAACTGGATATGCTGCTGCTGATGAGTGTTAACCCAGGCTTTGGTGGGCAAAAGTTTATTCCTCATACCCTGGAAAAATTACGCGCCGCCAGAGCTAAAATTGATGCCAGTGGCCAGCCCCTACGCTTACAGGTCGATGGCGGAGTGGGTGTGGATAATATTGCTGAAATCGCTGAGGCCGGTGCGGATACCTTTGTGGCGGGTTCAGCTATTTTTAAGCAGCGCCGAGCACAAGACCCCAACAGTTTTGATCGTGTGCTTCAGCAGCTGCGCGACCAGCTCGCCAGTGTTCAAGGAGCTAACTAATGACGCCAGAACTTTTTGCCGAGTTAACCGCACAGGGCTATAACCGCATTCCGGTAGCGCGTGAGGTTTTAGCCGACCTGGATACACCGCTTTCAACCTATATGAAGCTCGCACCTGGTGGCTATACTTATTTATTTGAGTCGGTGCAGGGCGGTGAAAAATGGGGCCGCTATTCCATCATCGGCCTGCCTTCAGATGAACGCCTGGAAGTTACCGGCAAGGTTTTTCAGCATTACAAGCAGGGTGAGCTGCTCAGTAGCGAAGAGGTCGCTGACCCCTTGCAGCGAATTGAAGCCTTTCAAGCCGAGTTTAAGGTTGCGCCCCTGCAGGGGCTGCCGCTGTTTACCGGCGGGCTGGTAGGCTATTTTGGTCACGAAACCATACGTTATATCGAGCCACGGTTAGATCAGCCTGAAGCTGCAGCCCATCAGCAAGACCCGTTGCAGGTGCCGGATATTCTATTGATGGTTTCTGAAGAAGTGGTGGTTTTTGATAACCTGTCTGGCAAGCTGTATTTAATTACCCATGCGCAGCCGCAGCAACCCGCTGCTTTAGAGCTAGCCCATCAGCGCCTGGAAACCTTGGAGATTCAGTTACGCACCGCCACCCTGACCACGACCAGCCCAGGTACAGGCCGCTCTGAAGTGGAAGAAAGCGATTTTCAGGCTGGTTTTAGCGAAACCGACTTTAAAACGGCGGTAGAGCAAATCAAGGATTATATTCTTGCTGGCGATATCATGCAGTGCGTCTTGTCCCAGCGCATGAGCCTGCCCTTTCAAGCCCAGTCACTGGATCTGTATCGTGCTCTGCGCTGCCTGAATCCTTCGCCCTATATGTTTCACTTGCAGTTAGATGGCTTTCAGGTGGTCGGTTCTTCACCTGAAATTCTGGCCCGCCTGGAAGAAGGAGAGGTCACGGTGCGCCCTATTGCGGGCACACGTAAGCGTGGAGCCAATGAAGCAGAAGATCAAGCCTTGGAAAAAGAACTCCTGGCTGACCCTAAGGAGCGTGCAGAGCATCTGATGTTGATTGATCTGGGCCGTAATGATCTGGGGCGAATTGCACAAACGGGTAGCGTTGAAGTCACGGATACCATGACGGTAGAGCGCTATTCCCATGTGATGCATATTGTTTCCAATGTGGTGGGGCAATTACAGCCTGGGTTAACGGCCCTTGATGTGCTGCGAGCGACCTTCCCAGCAGGCACCCTATCGGGCGCACCCAAAATTCGTGCTTTAGAAATTCTGGATGAGCTGGAGCCTGTTAAGCGGGGTGTGTATGGTGGCGCTGTCGGTTATTTAGGCTGGCAGGGAAATATGGATACCGCCATAGCTATACGTACTGCCGTGATTAAAGACGGACAGCTGCACATTCAAGCCGGTGCCGGTGTAGTCGCTGATTCAGTGCCGCAGCTGGAATGGGAAGAAACCCTGAACAAGGGCCGAGCCGTATTCCGCGCAGTGGCGATGGCGGAAAAGGGGTTGGATAATCTTTAAAAAACCTTTTAGGAACCCTTAGTAATCGACTTCCCAGTAGATATCCAGGGAGTTTTCTATCGAGCTGACCACTTCGATATAGAGGCGTCGGGTCAGCTCATAGCGTAATGCCACTCGGCTGATATCATCATAAATACCCACACCATAGCGCACGCTAAGCCGTCGGTTCAGGTAGGCTGAAGCGACCAGGCTGGCTTCTTCGCCATCGCCTTCGGCACTCAGCTCTAGGTCTCTTAAGCCAACAACCTCACCTGCTGCGCGGGTATAGTCGGAAACCCCAGCCAAACCCAGCGACAGTGCCAGCATATTGGGGTCGGTTTCGGCTTCCAGTGGCGCACCTGTTAGCAGCCAGGAAAGGGCTTGTTCGCTGGACATGGGGGGCTCTGAGAAGATTTCAGTTTCAGCCTGATCGACACGACCGGTAATTCTTAAGCCAGCAGTAACCTCGCCCACTTGGCGAATGGCTTCGATATCCAGAAAGGGTAAGTCCATCGGGCCGTTAAAATTAAGTTGGGCACGCCTGAGGCGTAAATCCTGACCAAAAGATTGATAGCGGCCATCAAGCAGGCGCAACTCACCGTGGGTCGCCAGTTCATCCGTTACACGAAGACGCCCTTGCAGGTCGGCTACCAGCCCGAAGGCATCCAGGGCGACTCGATCACGACCCAGGAGCAGTTCAATATCCAGGTTAAAAGCCTTGATCGGGCCAGGCTCAGGCTCGGGGCGGTTGATCACTCGGGCATCCGCTGAAACCCGAACTGCTTGCTGGGGTAGCTGTTGCACACTAATTTCACCCCGGGGAATAGCGATTTGACCACTCAAGCTGGCTTGGCCTTGGTTAAGGCGAAACTCTAGCTGAGGGTGAATTTCCAGGCTCGCCCAGGGTTCCACACGAACAGCCAGGTTAGCTGCTTCCAGGCTGATTTCAGCTTGCAGGCTTTCGTTCCAAAACAGCCGACCGGCTAGCTGACCCTGGCCTTCACGCCCAGCTTCAAAGTGACCTTCGAGGGTGGCTTCTCGGGCTTGTAAAAGCAGACGAGCATCCAGACGATTCAGGCTTAATGGCCACTCCAGGTCGTTGGCCAGCAGTTGTTTCACTTCCAGCTCGCCCCAAATTTCGGGGGCATCCAGGTAACCTGCAAAGTGGCCCTGACCGGCCAGGTAGCCACTCAACTCATCCAGCTCTAAAAAGGGTAAAAAGAGTTGCAGCTGCGTCTCGGCTAGCAGGTAGCGACCACCTAAGGGTCGCTGGCCAGTTTCAACTTCGGGTGTGAGGGCCAGTGCCAGGTCGATTTCTGTTTGCCCCAGGTCTTCACCTGCTAAGCGCAGTTGCAGGGCGGCTGTATCCGGGTTAAGGGTTAGCTGAGCACCCAGGTGCTGATAATCCAGGTCGACCCAGGTTTCGGTTTGTTCTAATTCATCGACTTGCAGCACGCTAAAACGGCCCTGCTGGGTTACCAGCTGCATGGCTGCAGACCAACCTTCTGTGAGCCAGGCTAGCTCAAGCTCGCCAAGTAGCTGGCCTTGCCAGTTGAGGTTTTCTGGTAAAAAGCCAGCCAGTTGTTGGCTATCCCAGGGTGCCAGCTGGTAATGCAGCTGCAAGCCTTGTTGCTCAGTTTGCAGGCCACCCTGGATTGCAAAGCTCAAGGGCTGTTGCTGATAATCAGCCTGAGCAGTGAGTTGATGCTGAGCAGCTGTCCCCCGCGTTCTAACCTGAACTTGGCTGAGGCTTTGCTCTTGCCAGCTCAGCGCACGGCTGAGCAAGCGCAAACTCAGCGGCTGCTGGCCAGGCAGACGTGGCGTAAAACCTGAGTACTCCAGAGTTAAAGCGGTTTCCTGAACCCTGGCTTGCTGCCAAACTAGCTCTTCCGTTGAGAAGCTAAGCCGGTAGTCAGCTTCTAACAGGTAATCCTGCCAGGTTGCAACCAATGCATCAGGGCGCTTGAAATCGACTAAACCCGGTAGACTGGCTCGGGCTGTGAGGACCAAATCACCTGCTAAGTCGATTGGCCAGGGAGCCGTTAGCTGATCCAGATCGGTGAGGTTAGCGGTCAGGTTAGCCTGCCAAAGGTCTTTATTGAGCCTCAAGCTGGCTTGCAGGTGCTCATCTCCGGCGCCATCCAGGCTCAAGTACGGCATGTTAAGCCAGTAGTCTTGGGTCTCTCCCTGCCAGAGGAAGTCCAGCTCTAGCTGGCTATCCCAGTGGTAACCCAGGCGCTCTAGCTCAGAACTCAATTGCACTTCCAGGCCCAGATCAAGCTGTTCAGCCCAAGCCAGAAGTTGCTCGGGTAGCGCAGTGGAAGCAGCTGGCTTAGGTACTTGGCTAAGATCCAAGTGGGCAGCAAAGCGACTGTTGAGCTGAGCCGTATCCCCCTGCCACAGCAGTTGACTGGTTAAGCCCCCTCCCAGGTAGAGCTGCTGCGCTTGCCAGTTAAGCTGGAGCGCTAGCTGCTCTTGAGCTACGGGCAGTTGCGGTTTAGCGTCCAGGAATATCTGCCAAGGCAGCTGGCCACCCAGAAAATCTTGCCAGTCTAGGTTCAGTTGCGCTGTCTGTTCAGCCCATTGATAACCACCGCTTAAACTGAGCCGGTGTTGCGGATGGCTGGCCAGCGATAGCTCTTGCAAAAGCAAACCTTGCCAATCGACCTGGGCCGAGAGATCCAGCAGGTAGGGGGTGTCGGCAAGCAGCAGCTGGGCAAAGCTGTTGATTTGCCAGCCTGCTTCCAGGTCACCGACTAGCTCTAGCTGCAGCTGATCAACCAGCAGCTGGTCTTCGGCAGCGGCAATTGCAGCGGGTACCTCTTGGCCTGCCAACTCAAACAGCGCTTGGGCAGAAAGAGTCTGCACTTGCAGTTGTAATTGAGCAGGCAGGGTTGGCGTAAAAAGCGCCAGCTCACCGCTGAGGCTAAGCTGTTCATCCGCTAGCGTTAGTTGTTGTATTTGGATGCTTTGCAGACTACCTGCCAGCTTGGCTTGCACTGCTTGCTCCCAAATGTGAGCCTGAGCCGCCAGTTCCAGCGGCCAGTCACCGCTCATGTCTAGGCGACCCTGGGCCTGCAAGGCTGTGTCAGCGTCTAGTGGCAGCCAGGGGCTTTGCAGGCTGAGCTGCTGCCACTGCAGTTGCGTGTTGCTCCAGTTGAGCTGTTGCACTTGCAGTTGCGTCAGGTGTGGCTGTTGATTAACACTGAACTGGCCTAGCTGCAGTTGATCCAGGCGCAGGGTTAGGGGCAGGTTGATGCTGGGCAGTTCCAGATCCGGCATCAGAAAAGGCGCGTTGGTTGCAGGGGTGTCTTGCGGCTGAGCTGCTGCTGTTGCCGCTAGGCTGATATCCAGCGCTTCAGCTTCTAAATCCTCAATACAGAGGGTCAGGCTGAATAAACACCAGGGCTGCCAGTTCCAGGAGACTTGATCCAGTGTCAGAGCCAAGCCTTCTTGCTGCCAGCTGAGTTGTTCAGCTTGCCAGTGTCCAATCAGCTGACCACTAAATTCTTCCACCTGAACGCCTGGCAACTGACGCAACAACCAGCTGCCCCCTGCTTCACTAGCCAACAACCAGAAGAAAGCCAAAATAAGCGTGAGGGTGACCAGGCTGACTGTGGCTGAGAGTAAATACACCAGCCAGTTCACTAAAAGCTGCAACCACAGCAAGGGGCGCAAGAAACGTGCCTTGATACTTTGCTTAAGGTGTAACCAGGCTGCGCTTCTCATATTTCTGGCCCCAGGGTGAAATGCAACCGCCAGCCACCTATCGCCTCATCCAGCCCCTTGGCGACATCCAGACGCACGGGGCCTAGAGGCGAAATCCAACGAATACCCGTGCCTACGCCTACTTTCCATTCGTCCAGGTCATCGACCGCAGCAACTGACTCGCCCGCATCGGCAAACCAGGCCCAGCGCCAGCGTTCGGCAAAAGCATACTGATATTCTAACCCCAGAGTCGCCAGGTAGCGCCCACCGGTGAGGTTGCCCTCATCATCTTCAGGTGAAATTTCTTGATAACCATAACCGCGAACACTTTGGTCGCCCCCAGCAAAAAAACGTAGCGAGGCAGGCACTCGACTAAAATCATTGGTTGCTGTCGCTCCTGCTCGCAACCTGGCTAAAAAACGGTGATGATCCGCCAGGGTTACCAGGCCTCGCGCTGTTAGCGTAAGCTGTAGCAGATCGACTTCAGAGAATTGATTTTCTTTAGCCCCTTCGAGCTGAACCTGCAGACGGTAGCCGCGTGTTGGGTCTACCCTGCGGTCGCTATTGAGCAGACCATAACCAATTCCGGGTAAAGTCAGCCAGCTGACCCCTTCATCTTGAGCAACCTGGTATTCTTCACGTTCACCACGTAAGGAGAGCACCCTTTCCCAACCATTTTGCTGGCGGTGAAACCACTGAACACGTGCGCCATAGCGGCGGCTTTGTTGAGCACTAAAGCGCTCGTTATCCAGACTGGCACTGACTCTGAGCTTATCCGTGGTCGGCGGGTTTAACGGGAACTCATACCAACCACTGAGGTTTTGCTGGGGTTCTGAAACCTGAGCATCGACGCCCCGTCTTAACCCCCAAGGGTTAACCCAGTGTTGCACCCAGCCTGCGGTAACCCTGGGGCCGATATCCGTAGAAAAACCAAGACCCAGATTGAGCGTTCGAGGTTTACGGTTACGCAGGAGCACTGCCACAGGTACCTGCAGATCTTGATTCGCTTGATCGGTTTTGGCATCAACAAAAACCTCACTAAAATAGCCGCTGGCACGCAGCTGGCGACTGAGTTCAGTGAGGTCATCCGTGTGGTAAGGCATGCCTGCTGAAAAGTGAACAAAACGCTGGAGAAAGGCTTCATCCAGAATGCCGTCATGGTCAAAGATGACTTCTCCTAGCCGGAATCTAGGCCCAGAATCAAAAACCAAATTAATCTCTGCAGTGCCTGCTTCAGGGTCAATCAGCAGTTCTTGCCGTTGAAAGCGTGAAGCGAAGTAGCCATAGCTCAACGCTTGATTACGGAATTGACGTTTAGCAGCTTCATAGCGCCCATGATTCAGGGCCTGGCCTGGCTGTAGTTGGACTTCTGAGGGTCGAATAAAAGTGGGCTGCTCGCTGGCTTCGCCGAGCAGCTGCAGATTCACTTTAGCTAAAACAACAGGCTCCCCCAGGTTAATCTGCACCTGCAGGCGTGCCGGCTGGCCTTCTTCAACCTGGAGTGTCAGCTCATAGTTATAGTAACCCAGGGCTTCAAGTGCGCGTTCTATATCTCTGCGGGCAAAGCGAGCATAGCGGCGCATTTCACGGCTGTTACGATCCAGCACCTCTCCCAGGTAGGCTTCAATGTTCTGGCGTACCTGGCTGTTTTCCGGTTCCAGGGTTAATTGCAGGTTATTCGCCAAGGCCGTTAGCGGCAGCAGAAGCAACACCAGCCCCAGTAAACCTGGCCAGTGTTTAGTGGATCTGCAAGCTGACCACATAACCAGCATGTTTGCGCAGGTTAATAACACCGGTATCCAACAGCAGGTACTGCCCTTTGATACCTTGCAACTGCCCTTCGATGAGTGGTGTTTTTTCCGGGTTAAGTGATTTAACCTTGTGTGGGTAATTCAGTACAGGGTAGTCAAACTGATAGCTACGGCTGTTTAAACGCTGTAAAGGCTCTGCCAGCAAAGGCTGCAGCTGATGTTGATAGTCTTCAAAAACCGCCTGGGCTTCGGCTTGCAAATCTAACTGGGGTACCTGGTTTTTCAGCATGGCCTGCCAAGCGGTTTTATCTTTCAAGCTCTGGGCTAACAGGGTTTCGACCCGTCCAGAAGTCAGCCTGTCCTTTACTTCAAATAAAGGTAAGGCAGCCACGGCTCCCTGATCCATCCAACGGGTGGGCATTTGCGTTTTACGGGTGATACCCACTTTAAGCCCACTGGTGTTGGCCAGATATACCAGGTGCGGCTGGAAGCAGTGGTCTAAACCCCATTGCGGCTCGCGGCAGGTGCCTTGATGGTAGTGGCAGGTTTCTGGCTTAACGATGCAGGTGTCGCACTGAGCCAGCTTGCGAAAACAAGGGTAGCAATAGCCCTGATTAAAGCTTTTTTTGGTTTTGCGCTCGCAGTGAATACAATGGATATCACCGCTAAAAGACAAGCTCAGGGTTTGGCCTAAGAAAGAATTTAAGCCCAGGTGTTGTTCCGGCTCTGAGGGGTTAACCAGGCGCAGCTGGTAGGCAACGGGCTGCTGATGTTCGTTGAGCAGTTTACGCAAGCGACCTTGTAGCTGCATGGTTAGCTCGATTGCTCAGGGTTGAGAATTTTAACCGCTGCTTCTTCAGTGGCTGGCGCTGCCTTGGCTTTATTGGGCTTGGGTTCAATATAGCCCACTCGCTCTTGCTCTGGAATCTGATGATTGGCTTCATAGCGCAGCACGGCTTCCATGCTGATTTGTTTTTGTTCAGCCGTCAGCAGCTGCCCATTAGGCCATTTACCTAATTCAACACCACGCTTTAAGGCCAGGTAAATATCAGGGCTCATTTTTTCGATCATTTCGGCAAAGTTCATTGCTGCGAGTTCCTCTTCAGAGTTTTCCAGGGCAGAAGCGCAAAAGCCATACCAGCTAACAAGCCACCCAAGTGGGCTTCGTTCGCCATATTAATTCCAACGGATGCAGACCAGGGTGTCATACCAAACAGCATCCAAATCAGCATAAACAAGACTAAACCCGGTGTTAACCCCAGTTGCGCTTGTGGGTGACGTCTATCCCATAGCCAGGTGTAACCCAGGTAAGCATAGACAACCCCTGACAGGCCACCAAACTGGCTGGAACCATTGATTAGAAACTGTGCACTATTGGAAACCAAAGCAGCAAAAAGCACCAGTAGCAGCAAACGCAGGCTGCCTTGTTGGCGTTCTATGACTTCGCCTAGCACCCAGGTCCACATCAGGTTAAACACCAGGTGCATCCAACCAAAATGCAGAAAAATAGGCGTGATTAAGCGCCACCATTGCCCTGAGCTAAGCGTTTCAGTCAGTGGCAGGCTAACCAGTTGCCGCCCTTCAATCACCATAGGCGTGAAAGAAACCACCAGAAAGACGAGGGGGCCAAGCAGCACTTCAAAGGCTAGGGTGACCAGAACAGCAGCCACCATTAAGCTAAGCGTTATGGGCCGCTGATTAAAGAAAGCTAAAGTCTTGGTTGTTGTGCTGGCTGGCCGAGCTGGAGGGCTTTCGCCTCTTTGCCAGGCTTCCAATGCCTGACGGCAAGCGGCCAGCTGGTCTGGGTTATTAAGCCAAATAGCCTGGCCACCGCTGGCCTCATCCGGCAGAACACGATGCGCTATGCCTGCCTGCCATAAATGGCGTGACAAGGGTAAAGGGTCTTGCTCTGGTGGTAGCACAAGCAGTTTAAGCATGGAGCGGTCAGTCTCTGGACAAAAAAATGGCGACCTTAAAGGGTCGCCAAAACAGGGATCATCATGAGGAAACTACACCTGCTTTGAGGAAGAGATTATACGAAAGTTCCCGCTGAGTTTCAGAATTTCTGAATTTTTTCTGCTGTCATTTCAGCACGCAGCTCTTCCAGCGGTGGGAACTCATCTCTTTGCACTTCAACCCAAACAAATTTACTGGCATCCAAATGGGCTTCGCCATCAAACCGATAGGCTACCAGGCGGCCATATTTAACTGCACTGTAGTCTAGGCAAGCCAGGTTAGAACGAATAACAGCCGGGTAGCCCTGACACCAGTAATGACCAAAAAACAAAGGCTTGGCTTCTGCAGGGTAATGGCAAAGATGCTGCCGGTCTTCGTCACTGAGCAGGCGACCTTCCAGTTCGGGGCTAAGGCGATCAGGCTGAAAGAGTACATCACCCCAGGTACGCGGCTGGTCGATCCAGTAGCTGGTGCGAAAACGATCCCTAACAAAGCCATCACCGCTTTTTTGGGTTTTGCCTTCTGGCAACTTTAACCAGGTGCCTCGGGTGCAGCGATCTACTACGCGAAACTCAAAGGAGCCTGGCTGGATAGAACGGCGAAAAAACTCTTCCGTCATGCAGCCATCAGGGTAACGCTGCAGGAAGGTCTGCATTTCAGGCTGATCCCAGCAGGCATGGACAACTCTAAGGTGCTGATTTTCAATCGCCAGCGGCAAGGTCATAAACCAGTTTAAAAACTCTTGCCACTCTGCTGGGTGGTCAGCAAATTGGTCCAGGGTTTCTTGAATCACACGACGGTGCCGAGGTGTATGAGCACGCAGTGGCTGGCCCTGCTCGTCTTCACCACAATAGGCCAGGGCGTTGTACTCATGATTGCCCAATACCATTTGCGCACTGCCTGCATCCAGCATCGCACGCACATCATGCAAGGCTTGGCGAATACGAGGGCCACGATCAACGATATCACCGACAAAAATGACCTGGCGACCTTGGGGGTGACGCCAGGCACCCTGTTGCTGACGATAACCCATCAGTTGTAAAAGATGGCGCAGGGTATTACCACAGCCATGCACATCGCCCAGAAGATCATAACCTCGCATAACAGAGCCTATCAGTAGTTACTGTGCTGGGTATTCCAGCCCAGCTTGCCACGACAGATCTGGTAGAAATCATGCCCGAGCGGGTGAATGAGTTTTAACTTATGCGGCTTTTTACGAATGTAGATAACATCGCCGGGCTTGGTAACCAGGTGCGTCTGCCCATCACAGGAAACATGCGGATAGGTTTCGTTGTTTTCAGTAATGAAAATTTTAATCTCACTATTACCGTCAACGACTATCGGGCGACTGGACAGGGTATGAGGAAACATGGGTACGAGTACCAAAGCATCCAGCTTGGGGTGCATAATGGGGCCACCGCCGGATAAGGCATAGGCTGTGGAGCCCGTAGGGGTGGAAACTATCAAGCCATCTGAACGCTGGTTATAAACAAACTGGCCTTCGATGTAGAGATCAAACTCGATCATACGCGCCGATTTGCCAGGGTGCAGAACAACATCATTTAGCCCGTCAGCTGAACCTATCGGCTCCCCTGCCCGCACCACTTCAGCATCCAGCAAAAAACGTCGTTCTGAGGTGTACTTACCGGCAAGCACCTCGGCCACTTTTTCTTCTAAATCATCAGGGCTAATGTCCGTTAAAAAGCCTAGGCGGCCACGGTTAACGCCCAAAACCGGCACTCCCGTTCTCGCCATGGCTCTGGCAGCTCCTAGTAGACTGCCGTCACCACCAACAACGATGACCAGGTCACAAATTTCCGCCAGCATTTTGCGGTTGGCTTCTTGGAAGCCGTGCCCCAAGAGTACCGTTGCGGTACGATCTTCGACGATGACTTGATAGTGCTGCTCATCTAAAAATCGCATTAACCGTTTTAGGGTATCCACCACACGGGTGCTGCCTAAACGGCCGATCAAACCTATATTTTTAAAACCTGTCTTTTTCATCAGAACTTGTAGCCTATGCCAAGAGTTAAGGCATCCAGATCCGTGTCAACATCATCCGCTTCCGCAGCCAGGTAGGACATATACTCCAGATCAACAAAAAAAGACGAGGTGACCGCCAACTCGACCCCTAAACCGAACCCGACACCGAAATCTGTTTGGCTATCATTGCCATCATCCAGAGAAACGGCCGTGACCCCTAATTTTGCAAAAGGAACGGCGCGGCCCAGGGGTAAAGTAAAACGTGCATAACCACCAAACAACCAGTCCAGGCTGACATCTTGATTATTTTCACCACCCAGCCCTAGTTGGAATTCCGCTCCCAAAAAGGTGTTGATCTGCTGACCATAGCGCAATTTGGCACCGACGCCACTATCGTTACCATCATTCCAAAGATGTACACCTGCAGCGGCATAGGAGTAGATATCATCATACTCATCATAAAAAGCCTGTGCAGATGCAAAAGGCATGAGCAAAACCAGCCATGCCCAGGCAATCCAGTGCTTCATCAATTTGCTCCCAGTTGATCGTTTATCAGCCATGCAGTTGATTAAACACTGAATAAACCCTGATTACCAGACTCAGCCAGCTCTTGCCGCTTCGACTTTAGGTTTGGCCCAGCGCTCATTGATCAGCAAAGCCAGCAAAATAATGCTGCCGCCCAGGCCGAGGCGCAATAAATCTATATCTCGATTCCAGATTAGCAGGTTCACCAAAAGCCCAGCAGGCACCAGGGCGTTATTCATAATCGCTAAAGCACCCGCATCAACAAGGGTTGCCCCCTTGTTCCACAGAAAGTAACCCAGGCCCGAAGCCATGAGGCCAAGCCACAGCAGCACGCCCCATTCGGTGGTTGTGCTGGGTAGTCGCTGCCAGTCACCCCACCAGAGCATTCCCACAAAAGCGACCAGCAGAGCGCCCAGGTAAAAATAACCAAAGAGGTCTTTATGGCTCAACGTAGAAGCTGCTGTCGCCTGTTGAGCTGCCATGAGCCTTCGGTAAGCAACCTGGCCCAGAGCAAAACAAAAATTAGCGCCTTGAACCAACAAAAAACCCAGCCAGAAGTCACTGCTAAGCTGGTCATAGCGAATTACACCTGCACCCACAACAGCCAAGAAGGCTGTTAGCAAATACAAAAGGGTAAAGCGCTTTTGCCACCAGTCATCCAACAGGGTGATATAAATTGGGGTAAAAATAGTAAACAACACCACTTCTGGCACAGTCAGCAGGGTAAAGGACTGGTAAAAACAAATGTACATGACACCCAGTTGAATACCGCCCAAAGCCATGACCTGTACTGCCAGCTTGAAGGGCACTCTTGCACCCGTTAGCAATAGGGGCAAGAAAACCAAACTGGCCAGAAGGGTTCGGGTAAGCACAGCAAAGTAGGCATCAACACTGCCTGCCAGGTACACGCCAATTAAGCTAAAAGAAAAAGCCCAAAGCAGGGTTACTGACCAAAGATAAGCCACCGTTAACTCCAGAATAAAATAAGGTTAACGAATTATAGGGG
>SKIX01000054.1 GCA_007116195.1 Marinospirillum sp.
GACTGCCCAGGTAACGAAAATGACCCACTTCAACACCCACCTCTTCATAAACTTCTCGGTGAAGTGCCTGCTCTGCTGACTCACCTGTCTCAATAAACCCAGCCAGGGTTGAATAAACACCTGGAGCAAAACGTGGGCTGCGTGCTAAAAGCAGTGCATCCTCTCGCCAAACCAGGGTAATGATGCAGGGAGCAACCCTGGGATAATGCCGCAAATGGCAACGTGGACACTGCTTGGCGTACTCGTCCGTTCTGGCCTGAGTACGCGAGCCACAACGACCGCAGAAACGATGCTGCTCCTCCCAGGCAGCCAAGCCAGCGGCTGTGGCTAAGAGGTCAAAATCTTTAGCCGTTGCCTCTAGCAGCCAAGCCCTTAACCCAGGCCATTCCTGTTTTTTTGCCTCTGCAGCCCTGGCCAGCTCAATAACCAATAAGCGACCCTGCCAGCGCCCCATAACCAACAGCTGCCCATGACGTTCAGGGTTATAGAAGGTGGCCTCCATCCAGCCAGGTAGATGCGGCTGGGCAGGCTGCACCGGTTTAATGCGACCAGCAGCATAGGTAATCAGCCCCAGTGGCTCTCCTGGTTGAGGCTTGCAAGGCCCACGCTGAAAATCAAACGGCGGCTGTTGTTGCGGAAAATCAGCTTGTAATGGGTGCCACATTAGCCCTCCTCTTGCTCCAACCATAGGCAATGACCAGCAGCTCGTTGCAGCTCCTGAAGCTTGACCTGATGAGCAGCCCGCTCGGACTCGCTGGCACGCAGAACTTGGAGTTCCGCTCGATTAACGGGCAAGCGGCGAATACTACGACCAGCTTCTGTCTGCTCATTGCTCTGGGAGTCACTATCGCCAGTTGTAAACAGAGCGGTTTGGCCGCCTGTCATATTCAGATAAACATCGGCGAGTATTTCTGAGTCGAGCAGAGCGCCGTGTAAACTACGCCCAGTATTGTCAACTTCATAGCGCTTACAAAGCGCATCCAGGCTATTTCTTTGACCGGGATGCCGCTTGCGCGCAAAAGCCAGGGTGTCAAAAATACTGCAATAGTCTGCCAACTGACCGAAGCGTTGCTCACCCAGAGAGAGGTTCAGCCTTTCAAGCTCAGCATCGATAAAGCCAACATCAAAGGGTGCGTTGTGTATCAGCAGCTCACTACCGCTGACATAATGAATAAACTCTTGGGCAATTTGTGCAAACAGGGGCTTATCCTTAAGCATTTCCCAAGTAAAACCATGAACTCGCGCAGCTTCTTCATCCACTTCTCGTTCAGGGTTGAGATAAACATGATAGTTATTGCCCGTGAACTTGCGATCCAGCAGTTCAACACAGCCTATTTCGATAATTCGATGGCCTTCTTTTGGCCCTATACCCGTGGTTTCAGTATCTAAAACAATTTGACGCATTAAACGAACTCCTGACTCAAGCCTTCAGGGTCCTTGACACCCAAATTAGCTAACTGATCGGCTTTTTCATTACCAGGATCCCCGGCATGGCCTTTAACCCATTGCCAGTCAATAGCGTGTGCTTGACTCAGGGCATCTAGCCTTTGCCACAAGTCTTTATTTTTAACCGCGCTCCCTGAAGCCGTTTTCCAGTTCTTACGCTTCCAGTTTGCTAGCCACTGGGTGATACCTTGACGCAAATACTGAGAGTCCGTATGCAGCTCAACAGAGCAACGGCGCTTCAAAGCTTCTAAAGCTTTAATTGCAGCCAGCAGTTCCATACGATTATTGGTGGTTAAAGCTTCGCCACCCCAAAGGCTTTTTTCTTGATCACCAAAGCGCAACCAGGCACCCCAACCACCAGGGCCAGGGTTTCCTTTACAAGCACCATCAGTGTAAATAATAACTTTATCTTGATTAGCAACCATAACAATTAACTGTTTTTACCCTTGATCCAATGACGAGTGGCTGAGCTTACCGGCTGTATCGGTAGCCAGCTAGTGTTTTTCTTCCAAGGCAAGGGGCGCATAGGGCTACCAATCCGCTTTTTAATGCGCAACATATACACTCCTGCCCAAGGTAGCTGCCTAGCATCCAAACGCTGATCGCAATTACGAAAGCGAGCCAAAAGGCGAGGTGAACGCCAAGCCGGACGATGAAAACAGCCTTGTTCCTTGGCAAAATCCAAATCTAAAAAGGTTAACCAGTCCTGCAGTTTAGGCAGGCTAATCAAGCTCGCTTGACGTAATACCTGGATATCCTGACTGACTAACCAAGCTGGCAGCAACCGCGTTAGGCCTAGCAAGCTCCAAGGGTTAAACCCTAGGATAACCAGCTCACCCTTAGCCAAAGTCACGCGCACCGCCTCTTTGAGCAAAGCATGAGGCTGAGCTAACAACTCCAAAGAATGATGCAAAATAACCAAATCGATAGAATCATCCGGCAGCGGCAAGGCTGTCGGGTCGGCAAGCAAACACGAGCTCTGCTCGGCAACCTCAAGACAAGGGCGCCATTCCAGTTGGTGATGGATGGCCGTGGCACCCAAGAGACTTTTTGCTGGCGTGCTACCCAAAAGCAGTAAATGGTAGCCACGCACTTCATCTAATAGCGGCTGCAAGAGTTGCTGTTCAGCCAAAAGCAACTCCTGACCTAAAGGCAGCTGCCAGAATTTTTGCCAGCTTTTCCAAACCTTTGCATTTTCTGCCGCTCGGAGGTTTTGCACGCGCATAACAACTGCCGTAAAGTAAAGAAATCAAATAACAAAAGGGTAAGACCATGCTAGATGTTATCGCAATTCCAGCCTTTAACGACAACTATATTTGGCTCTTACGCCTGCGAGGTGATCAGCGTTGCTGGGTGGTTGACCCTGGCCAGGCCGCTCCGGTTCAACATTATTTGGCGACTCATGATTTAATGCTCGAAGGTATTTTAATTACCCACCACCATGCTGATCATATTGGTGGCGTGGCTGAATTAACCCAGCCGGGGGTAACCCTTGTTGGCAGCGCCCAGGATGCACATCGCCTGCCACCTTTAAGCCTTGAGGTTGAAGCTGGTAGCCGTCTTCAGGTGCTAGGGCAAACCTTACAGGTGCTGGAAGTGCCAGGACATACACTCGGGCATGTTGCTTATTTAATTTCCGACCAGCAACCTCCTTTGCTGTTTTGCGGCGATACCCTTTTTGCTGCTGGCTGTGGCCGCCTATTTGAAGGCACTGCAGAACAAATGCATGCTTCTTTACAAACACTCGCCGCGCTTGATGCCAGCACCCTTGTTTATGCAGCCCATGAATACACCCTGAGCAACCTTAAGTTTGCGCTGCAAGTCGAACCAGATAACCCCGACTTGCAGGCAAGATATACAAAATGTCTTGAGCTTAGAGAAGCAAAACGACCCACACTCCCCTCAAGCTTGGCAGAAGAAAAAGCAACCAACCCCTTCTTAAGGGCGCATCAAGACAGCGTTAGAAAAGCGGCTGCAGCCTTTAGTCAACAAGCTGGGCTTGAAGAACCCAGCGCTGTATTTGCGATCCTAAGACGCTGGAAAGATAACGCTTAAATAACGTTTATTCACCAGGGTTCACTTGTGACCAAGGCAGACCACGAATAGAATGGGCTCACTTAATTGCTAACATCACTTTTACTAACATCTCTTAAGCTAGCCCTTTTATACTATGACACTACTGATCAAGCCTTTACTTAAGTCACTGGCTGCAAAAACTCACAAGAAGCTGGGCAATCTCACTCTGGTCACGGGCATGGCTCTAGCGACCAGCGGCTGCCAAACCCTACTGCTTAACCCCGAAGAACGTGCAGCTCGCCAAGCCGAGGCAGAACGCCTGGAGCAAGAGCAGCAACAGCAAGAGCGGCTTGCTCTCGCAGCACCGCTCTGGTCTCAGTTACAATCTGGACAGCAGCTAGCTAGCTATCGTTTTCATGATGATCGCCAAGGCTTGTCCAGCCTTCTGGCAGTCAACAAACAACAAGACTGGCGTCACTGGCAAGAAGCTCAGCTTCCCGATTACGATCTTTGGGACAGGCTGCGGGAAAGTTTTACCATGGATATCAGTAACAACAGCCCTAGAGTGCAAGCACAGCTTAACTGGTATCGCCGCCACCCAGGCTATATGGATCGAGTAGCCC
>SKIX01000112.1 GCA_007116195.1 Marinospirillum sp.
GTGCTCTACAGCGAAGATGAAGGCGAGGTTTTTGTCGGTGCTGGTCAGGGTATGGGTCAGCGTGCGCATATTAGTGAAGAAACGGCTGAGCTGTTAGATCTTGAAATTCGTAAGATTCTCGATGAGTGCTACGAAGAAGCAACGCGCTTGTTGGAAGAGAACCGCGACAAGATGGAGTTGATGAAAGATGCCTTGATGGAATATGAGACCATTGATGCTCACCAGATTGACCAGATCATGGAAGGAAAAACCCCTGAACCGCCTAAGGATTGGGAAGATGGCGATGGTGGCGTTAAGGCAGCAGAAGAAACGCAAGAAAAGGCTGCTGAGCAAGATGAAGAAACGGATGCTTCTGATAGCCAGGATGAACCGCAACGTAAACCTGGCGATCCTCTGGGTGGTTCGATCCATTAACTTGGTTGCTTTGAAAACCCCGCTTAGGCGGGGTTTTTAGCTTCTATAACCTGTTTGATTCTAAGAGTTTTTCTATGTCAGCTGTTCTTTCTTCCCCGCGTTCTCGGTTAGATTTGGCAAGCCCAAAGATCATGGCCATTATTAACCTGACTCCTGACTCTTTTTCAGATGGTGGTCGTTATGCTTCGGTTAGTGAAGCAGTCGACCAGGCGCTTACAAGGGTTGAAGAGGGCGCAGCTATTCTTGATTTAGGTGGAGAGTCAACCCGGCCAGGTGCAGCCAGCGTTTCTTCCCAGCAAGAAATAGATCGCGTGTTGCCGGTGCTGCAAGCTTTGCGTAAAGAAACCTCAGCCTGGATTTCAATCGATACCAGTAATCCTGAGTTGATGTCCGAAGCGGCTCGCTTGGGAGCGGATTTGCTGAATGATGTGCGGGCTTTACAGCGCCCAGGTGCCTTGGAAGCTGCAGCAGCAACCCGTTTGCCGGTTTGTTTGATGCACATGCAGGGAGAGCCGGGCAGCATGCAGCAGCAGCCGGTGTATCAGGAGGTAGTTAGTGAGGTTAGTGATTTCTTGATGGAGCGAGTTGCAGCAGCAGAGCAGGTTGGGCTAACCCGTGATCGCTTGTTGTTGGATCCAGGGTTTGGATTTGGTAAGAGCCTGGCCCATAATCTGCAGCTTTTGAAGCAGTTGCCGCGCCTGCAAGCCTTGGGCTTTCCCTTGCTGGTCGGTATGTCGCGCAAGCGTATGCTGGGTGAAATAACAGGCCGTGAAGTGCAACAGCGCGAAGCCGCCAGCCATGCTGCACACCTGTTGGCTGCGCAGCGAGGGGCGTCTATTTTGCGTGTGCACGATGTTGCTGGTATGCGTGATGCCCTGGCGGTCTGGCAGGCTTTACAGGACAGTTAAGAAGGCTCTGATTAACTGCTACGCTCGCGACGTTAATCTGAGGTTCTTGAGTTTTGGGGTAGAGGTTTTATTTCGGACAGAGGTTTTAACAGTAGACATGGCTAGACATTATTTTGGAACCGATGGTATTCGTGGGCGCGTTGGTGAGAAACCAATAACCGCCGACTTTATCCTAAAACTCGGCTGGGCCGCTGGCAAAGTGTTTGCACAGCAGGGCAAGAAGCGTATTTTGATCGGCAAGGACACGCGTTTGTCAGGGTATATGCTGGAGTCGGCCTTAGAAGCCGGTTTGTCGGCTGCTGGTGTGGATGTTTACCTCCTTGGCCCTATGCCTACGCCGGGCATTGCCTATTTAACGCAAACCTTTCATGCCGACGCTGGAATCGTAATCAGCGCCTCGCACAATGCTTTTGAAGATAATGGTATTAAGTTTTTTTCTGGTAATGGTGAAAAACTACCCGATGAAACTGAAGTAGAAATTGAGCACTGGTTAGGGCAGCCGTTAGAAACAGTAGCACCTGCCTTGCTGGGTAAGGCCAAGCGTATTAATGATGCGGCAGGTCGCTATATCGAATTTTGTAAAAATACTCTGCCGTTTAGTACTAGCCTGGCTGGTATGAAGATCGTTTTGGATTGCGCCCATGGTGCGACCTATCATATTGCCCCGGCGGTGTTTTCAGAACTGGGTGCGGATGTGGATGTGATCGGTGCCCAGCCTAATGGTTTGAATATTAATAAAAATTTTGGTTCAACCAAACCGCTTTCGTTGCAGGCGCGAGTGCTGGAAGTGGGTGCTGATTTAGGTATTGCCTTCGATGGTGACGGGGATCGCGTGGTGATGGTCACTTCAACCGGTAAGCTGGTTGATGGGGATGAGTTGCTGTATATCCTGGCCTGTAACCTGAAAGAAAAGGGTCAATTGCAAGGGGGAGTGGTCGGTACTCAGATGACCAACCTAGGCATAGAGTTGGCATTACAAGACCTGGAAATTCCGTTTATCCGCGCACAAGTGGGAGATCGCTATGTCATGGCGGAATTACAAAAGAATAATTGGCTGCTTGGTGGGGAAGGCTCTGGGCATCTGATTTGTCGCCATGTGCAGTCTACAGGAGACGGTATTGTCGCCGCATTGCAGGTTTTGCAAGCCTTGCAGGATGGTGGAAAAAAGCTGGAAACCTGCCTGCAAAAGATTAACAAGATGCCTCAGGCTTTAGTTAATGTAAGAACAACGGCGAATAAGGAAGCCTTGCTTCGGCATCCGCAAATCTTGGCTGCTATAGAGGATGCTGAAAAGCGTTTGGGTGGTCGGGGTCGAGTGTTGTTGCGTCCTTCAGGCACCGAGCCGCTTTTAAGAGTGATGGTCGAAGGCGATCAAGAAGCTGAAGTTCAGACGCTGGCAGAAGAGCTGGCCGAGCTAGTGACCCAGATTGCTGGTTGAGCCTTTAGTGCTTTTTGACTAGAATTGCCGCCCCTAATAAGCGAATTCGGACAACTTCATGCGACAAAAGCTGGTAGCTGGAAACTGGAAGATGAACGGCAGTAAAGCGCTCTTGGCTGACCTTTTGCCTTCCCTGGTACAAGAAAGGGGTTTGTCTTGTCAGTTTTTGGTTTGCCCACCCTTTCCCTATCTGCCCTTGGTAGCAGAGCAACTGGCATCAAGCGAGCTGCTGTTAGGCGCTCAGGATTGTGCAGCCACTGCAGAAGGTGCTTATACCGGCGAAGTTTCGGCCGCTATGTTGGCTGACCTGGGTGTCAGCTTTGTGCTGCTGGGTCACTCTGAGCGCCGTAGCTACCAGCAAGAGCAGAATCAGCTGATTTTGGAAAAAACTTTTCGCGCTCTGGAGCAAGGGTTGCGTCCCCTTCTTTGTGTGGGTGAAAGCCTTGAGCAGCGAGAAGCAGGCCAAACAAAAGAAGTGATCCTGCAGCAGTTGGCTGCAATTGTGCCTGAGTTGAATGGCCAGCAGCTGGAACAGTTGGTGATTGCCTATGAGCCTGTATGGGCAATAGGAACAGGTTTGACAGCGACACCCGAGCAGGCGCAAGAGGTTCATCAGCAGATTAGAACCTACCTGCGCCAGGTTGCGCCCCATGCAGCTGAGCAAATGAGTTTGCTCTATGGTGGTAGCGTAAAAGCAGATAATGCCGCGTCGCTTTTTGCGATGCCGGACATAGATGGTGGCCTGATTGGTGGTGCATCCCTAGATGCCAGTCAGTTTTTAGCAATTGCACGCGCAGCGAGTTAATACGATATGCAAAGTCTTGTCTTAGGTTTACATGTACTCTTAGCCATCGGCCTAGTTGTCTTGATTCTGATGCAACAAGGTAAGGGTGCCGAAGCGGGCGCTTCTTTTGGTGGCGGTGCTTCCAACACGGTTTTTGGCAGTTTGGGTCCTCTGGGTTTTTTGGGGAAAATGACGGCTTGGCTTGCGGCTGGTTTTTTTGTGACCAGCTTGCTTTTAGCCTATCTGGCAACGCAACAGCATAACCCTGATATTGGCCTTCCTTCTGAAGAAGCTATTGAAGAGTTTAGTCGTGACCGCCTGCCTTTGTTGGATGATGAAGACTAGCGAATAAAAACCACTGATTTTTTGGGCAAAGGGGTTGCCAAGAGCGCTTGGCACCACTATCATTTGCCCGCCTTAGCCGAAGTGGTGGAATTGGTAGACACGCCATCTTGAGGGGGTGGTGGCCTTATGGCCGTGCGGGTTCAAGTCCCGCCTTCGGCACCAAGA
>SKIX01000117.1 GCA_007116195.1 Marinospirillum sp.
AGTAGAGCAGTTAATCAGAGGTCGCCCGATGCTTAAGGTTAAAATAGAACAAGAGCAACTGGTTATTGAGGATCAGTTCTTGAGTTTAGAGCTGAGTCTAAACGAGGGGCTATTACTAATGACTGAACTGGATGAATATCTGGGCTTAGAAAGTGGATCCAGCCTTAATCTATTACAGCAAGTGTATAAAAACCAGCTGAGCCGCCTGCTGTTGTTATCACCAAGAGAGTGCCAGGAGCAGTTACAGGATTTATCTTTAGAGGGCTTAGCTTGCTTGCTAAAAATACTAAACGCTAAGCCACTCGTGCAAAAACTTAAGCAGAACTTCTCCAGCAGGCGCTTACAGCAACTTCAAGAAGAGCCTCTTTATCGAGCACGCCGCTCACCCACTCTGGAGCAGCTAAAACGCCACCTTTCACCTTTTTTTCAGTTGCTTGAAGAGCGTATCCAGCAAGGCCAGCTGACTCTACCCTCCCCCGAAGACCCCTACTACTGAGCACCCCCTATTACTGGGTGATCACCTCTAGCTGGTCTAGCATTCGGTTAAAGTCACTTAAAGACTCAAAAGCATCATCCTGATGATAAGTCAGGGTCAAGACCAGGCTACGCCGCTGCTCAACTTGCAGCATATATTGCAAAACCTGAGTTGCGGGAACATTACCAGCATAAGCGATAACAAAGCTGGGATAGCCAGCCACTTCTTGGCCTTCACAACGCTGCAGGGTCACTTCTTTACCCAGCGTACGACTTAGCAGGCTAGGTAAGGCGCCACAGGTGGCTCTGATTTGGCTGGCTGCTTCTGGCACCTGATCGTTGGTTTCAAACAGACTTAGATTATCATAAACACCTTCATGCGAATCCCGCGTATTCAATAGCAGCTCTAAATCACCTTGGCTAAGCCGAGCTGCCAGACGCTGACGCATCATGGGTGGTAAATCCAGCTGCTCATCACCACCCCGCTCAACAGACGACAAATCTTGCTTATCCAGTAGCTGCCAAGCTTCTGGTAAGTGTAAAACTAAACCGGAGCTGGTTGTTATTGGCTGGGTTTCGGCTGCAACCAGAGGACTGGAAAAAGCTGAAACCAACAAAGTAACGCACAACCAGCAAGCAACCAAGGGTAATCTTTTCAAAACGGAACCTGCACAGAAAGTTAGGAATTCAGGTAAGCTATACCACCGCAAGCGCACACTATAAGCCATTTTCTTCCATCTGACTGCCCTGGCAAAATTTTTTATGACAACTTCTCTATCTCCAACTTTACAGCTCGCCTTCGACCTCATTAGCCGCCCCTCCATCACCCCCGAAGATGCAGGCTGCCTGGATTTACTGGGACAACGCCTGGAAAAGCTGGGTTTTAAGCTAGAACGTCTAAAATTTGGTGAAGTCGAAAACCTCTGGGCAAGACGAGGCGATCAGGGCCCTTTGCTTTGCTTTGCAGGCCACACCGATGTCGTGCCGCCCGGCCCAGAAGAACGCTGGCAAACCTCACCTTTTCAGCCTGAAATTGATGCAGACGGTTATTTACGAGGTCGTGGAGCAGCCGATATGAAAGGCAGCCTGGCCGCAATAGTAACAGCGCTGGAAAACTTTCTAGCTCAGCACCCTGACCCCCCTGGCAGCCTGGCACTTTTACTAACCAGTGACGAAGAGGGGCCTGCAGTTAACGGCACGGTTAAAGTGATAGAGCACCTGGAAGCTCGCAATGAAAAAATCGATTGGTGCCTGGTTGGTGAGCCATCCAGCAGTGAACGCCTGGGTGATGTCATTAAAAATGGTCGTCGCGGTTCTTTAGGCGCGCGCCTTCTAGTTAAAGGCAAGCAAGGCCATGTTGCCTATCCACATTTAGCGGCCAACCCTATTCATTTAGCCGCACCCGCTTTAGCTGAACTCACCGCAGAAACCTGGGATACAGGCAACGAGTTTTTTCCAGCAACCAGCCTGCAAATATCGAATATCAATGGCGGCACCGGCGCAACCAATGTTATTCCTGGCGAGCTGGAAGTAATTTTCAACTTTCGTTTTTCGACCCAAGTAACGGCAGAAGAGCTACAAGAGCGCACCGAAGCGTTACTAAAGCGCCACCAACTCAATTATGAGCTGGAGTGGACACTGAGCGGCCAACCCTTTTTGACCGCTGAAGGTCGACTGGTAGAAGCTACACAACAGGCCTTACTCGAAGTGACTGGTCAACCTGGTCAGCTCTCAACTTCCGGGGGCACTTCTGACGGACGCTTCATAGCGCCAACCGGTGCTCAGGTTGTTGAACTGGGTCCAATTAATGCCACCATTCACCAGGTCAATGAGCGGGTAAAAGCGGACGACTTGAATCAGCTCAGCCAGGTTTATCAACAGCTGCTCATCAACCTGTTCGCGGCCAAGAGTAACTGAGCCGATTGACAAAAAAAGCCAGGCGGTCAACTGACGGCCTGGCGATAGAAATAAGGCAGACTTCTGCTTAGTTCAAGATGGACACATCTTCAGCCTGCAGGCCTTTTTCGCCCTCCACAGCTGCAAACTTAACCCTCTGTCCTTCTCGCAGAGTGCGATGCCCAGAACCTCGGATGGAGCGAAAATGCACAAATACCTCCCCCCCCACATCACGGATGATAAAACCGAAGCCTTTGTTCACATTAAACCACTTCACCACCCCTTCTTCACGATCATCATTAGCGTCCTCTACAACCGATTCGGACTGCTGCTGAACGCCAGGTGCTGCAGCGGCTTTAAGCCTGAGGTATTCATTAATGCTGGCAGCCAACATAAGAAGCACGAAAACCAAAAGATAGGTTTTAACTGCTCCTGCTTCTGCGGCCTCAGGGGATGCTGTCAGTAGAGGTAAAACAACAGGTGCCAGAACAGCCACAGCAAGGCTGACCAAGATATTTCTTAACAAAGTGTTATTAAGCATATAAGTTCTCTAAATCCGACTGAATGTATACAAAATAAAAGACAGGCTTGGACTTTTCCAGCCTGCACCCCATTATAACCACGTCTGTCGCAATTTGTTTAATCAAGAGAAGCTTATCAGCATGTCCAACACAGAAGAGCGCCTTACCCAGTTAGAAACTCAACTGGCGTTTCAGGATGACACCCTAGAGCAGTTGAACCAACAGGTTATCAAGCAAGGCCAGGAGTTAAGCCTGCTGCAAGGCCAGATAAAGCAATTAAACCAACGCTTTAAAAACCTGCAGACGGCTCAACATGAAGATCAGCAACCCAGCCTGGCTGATGAAAAGCCACCGCATTACTAATGCCTGCCTTAAATAACCAAGCAGGCTCATCTAACGGGCTTGTTGAAGGCTAGGCACCCTGGCAAGAGGGTGAGTCAGGGCGCTGCTCACCCTTGGCAGCCCACTCCGCGGGGGTATAAAGGTGCAAAGCAAGAGCGTGTACAGGGCCCGCTAACTCATCAGCCAAGAGCGCATAAATCTTTTGATGTCGCTTAACGGGTAACAAGGATGCAAAGGCATCACTCACCAGGGTGACTTTAAAGTGACTTTCACGACCTGGCGGCCCTTGGTGCTGGTCACTTTCATTTTCTATCTGTAAATATTCAGGCTGCAAAGCTGATGTTAGCTTTTGCATCATTGTGGTTTGCACTTCATTGGTCATGCTGAACCTCACTTAAATAACAAAAGACGCTACTCTCGGCCAGGATCGCTGGCTTCAACAATAAACTTCTTAATTCTGTGGGTTACCCACCAAACACCACCGATCACAAAAGGAACGGCCACTGCTGTAGCCAGGTCTTTGTTCAAAGGAACACCCAAGGGTTCCAGGGCACCTAAGAGGTAACGCAACAAACTGATACCATAGTAACTTATTGCCGCTATGGATAAGCCTTCGACCGTTTCCTGCATACGCAACTGTAAACGCGAGCGCCGGTTCATAGAGGCTAGTAAACGGCGATTCTGCTCTTCGAGCTTTAAATCAACTCTTGTACGTATCAAGTCGCCCGCTCTTTCAATGCGTCTAGCCAGGTCTTCAAGCCGCTGACTAACCGCATCACAGGTTTTGGCGGCTGGCGTTAAACGACGACCAAAGAA
>SKIX01000119.1 GCA_007116195.1 Marinospirillum sp.
GCCGCGTTATGGTTAACGGCTAAAACCCAGTCAACACAGGCCGCACCAGCGTTTATAACAACCCTATAAAACAACGGCAACGCACCTATGAGAAACAATCAGCCAGTCACCCAGCAAGAATGCAAGTTTCCTGCTGGTGTTCGTTTAGTTTCCACGACCGACCTTGACGGGGTAATCACCTATGCTAACCCTGACTTTTGTGATGTCAGTGGTTATACACTAGATGAACTGGTTGGTCAGAATCACAATATGATTCGCCATCCTGATATGCCTGCAGAGGCTTTCAAGGACCTTTGGGCAACACTCAAAAGCGGTGAATCCTGGATAGGTGTAGTCAAAAATCGTTGTAAAAATGGTGATTACTACTGGGTCGATGCTTACATAACACCTATCTATCAAGGCGATCAAATCGTTGGCTACCAGTCGGTAAGAACCAAGCCTTCCAGCCGACGTGTTGCTGATGCTGCTAAAATTTATAAACACCTACGTGAAGGCAAAAAGGTTGCAACGCGCCGAGTGCCTAGATTGCACCTCAGCCTGCTGGGTCTAGCCTTAACCGCTCCTCTACTGGTGTGGTTACTGCTCATGCTAGCCCCTCAGCTGAGTTATTTAGGGCTAGCACTACCGATTATTAGCAGTTTGCTAGCCTGGTACTTTTTACAACCACTTCGTGAATTGCAGCAGCTGGCAGCCAAAGTCATCGATAACCCCCTGGCTCAGAAAATTTTTACCCGTCGCAATGATGAAACCAGTGCTGCTGTCCTGGCCTTTTACACCTATCGTGCTCGTACTCGCGCGATACTCGGGCGTATTGATGATACGCTCATGGCACTGAATAACATCATGAGTCAGCTTAACCAGCAAATGCAAAGCAACCATGCCAACCAAAATCAACAAGGTCAGGATTTAGAGTTAATCGCAACCGCTACTCATCAGATGTCGGCCAGCATTGCTGAAATTGATTCCAGTGTGCAGCAGAATAGCGAACACCTTCAAGACTCTAACCGTAGCTGCTGTGATGGCCGAGAAAACATAGAAATCAGCTCGCATAAAATCCAGCAGGTTTGTGAGGAGCTCAGCAAGGCTTCGTTAGAGGTCGACAAGCTCAGCAAAGCCAGCGATGAAGTTGATCAAGTGATGGATCAGATTGCAGGAATCTCCGAGCAAACTAACTTGCTGGCACTGAATGCTGCAATTGAAGCTGCACGAGCCGGCGAGCAAGGACGCGGCTTTGCTGTCGTAGCCGATGAAGTCAGGCAGTTAGCTGCCAGAGCCCAGGCCTCAACTGAAGACAGCCGACAAACTCTGGAACAAATCCGTAGAATTGTCGCTCTTGTGGTCACGCAGATTAAAGCCAGTGGTGAGCGAGTGGGGCAAACTCGAGAGCAGATACAACACTCTATTAACAGCTTTACAGCGATTGAAGCTGCTTTTAATGAAATCACACAAAGAGAAGCTCAGGTGGCTGCAGCTGTCAGTCAGCAGAGCAGTGTTGCTGAAGAAATTGACCAACGCATTTTATCGATCAAGGATCTTGCCAAGGCAACACTAGCCAGCTCTGAGCAAGCGACTCTTGCTTTAGAGGCCCTGAAAGCTCAGGGCCAGCAGTTAGAGTCCACGATCAAAGCCTTTGCTTACGTTTAAGACTAGACTCGGGTGTCGATAGTTCTACGGATGAAGATTCGTTCTTCACAGCGGTGACAGGGCTCTAACCGGTGAGTGAATTGCACTTCAACTTCTTTTCCACAATTGGCGCAAGCAAAAACTCCTGCCATAGCCAGCTCACCGGCATGATAGAGGGTTGGATCTTCACGACTATCCAGGTCTTCTTTAAGCGTTTGAGCATCGACCAGAGAAGGGTCAGCCACCTGCCTTAGCCAATGCAGAAACTGCTCACTTAAAAAGCTGGTTTCTTGTGCCAGCCATGCTTTAACACCGGTTTCCGTTGACGCCAAGTGGCTGCGCAAGTCTTTAAGATCGCGCTTCAACCACTGACTCAACAGCCCGGCTTCTTCCTTAGTTAAGCGTTCCAGCTCATGCTCAGCTTCAATTAGGCGCTCAATCTCTTTATCCAGATCCAGCTGCTCACTGGCCTTCTCTACCTCCAAGCGAACTTCATAAAGACGCTCAACCAATTTATCGTATAACTGAGCAAGGCGCTCGGCTTGATCGCTCATAATCTTCTCCAACAACTGAAATAAGGCTGTTACCTGTTCAGTAAAACAAACTGAGCAACAAAAGCAAGAGCAACAGCCCAGCTAAGCCCTTCCAAAAAGCCAAAGGCTGTTCAGCGTTTTTGTTTGCTTCCAGAAGCTCACTTTGATGCGCAGGGTTAGGTTTTTTCAAATCATAAATAAACTCTGATAAACGCCGATACCTTAATTCCGGGTTGGGCTGTAGTGCTTTACGCAGGGGTGGATCCATCCATGCCGGTAAGTCAGGTGCAAGCAGATGACAGGGTTGGTATTGCAGTCTTGAAAAATCAACTTTCGAGCTGAGCGTTTCCAGCTTGCCCTGATAAGGCCTCTGTCCAGTCAACAGCTCATAAGCTATAGCAGCAACCGAAAACTGATCCGAACGCTCACTTGGCTCTCGCCCTAAGCGGTACTCAGGGGCAGAGTAGGCCGTTAAACCCACACGATGTGCCAGAGTCAGCAACGGAGGCAACTCTTGCATGCCCGCTACACCACAGGCAGCAAAGTCCACGACTTTAATCACCCCCTGTTGATCTATTAGCAGGTTTTGCGGCATCAAGTATTGATGAATCACTTCACGCCGATGCATGGCGCGCACCGCTTTAGTTAACTGCTCAATTAAATCCAGGCGTACTTTCAAGTCTGCATCTGGGTTAGCTTGCATCCACTCAGTTAAGGTACGACCTTCAATGTATTCCATCAAATAATAAAGCTGGCTGCGCGGCCTGGACAAATCGACCACCTTAGCAAGGTAGGGCGAACTGACCCGCTCTACAACCCACTGCTGCATGATAAAGTGAGCGATATACTCACGCTTATGCGCAATTTGTGGCGAAGGAGCCTTCAACACCAGCTGGCGATCACTTAAAGGATCATAAACTCGGTAAACTCGGCTGGTTGGACTGCGAGACAAAACTTCTGTTACCTGGTAACCATCCAGCTCATCACCTAGGTGCAACTCTTCAGGAACCGGTAAGCTGGAATAGGCTTCCGCAAGACCTTGTTGAGATTCATGCGGCACCTGGTCAACACGCATAAGCTGAAAGCAAAAATTGTAGCTGGAATAACCACGGCGATTGGCTTTTTCCATGGCTTTTTGCAAAATAACATCACAAGCCTGATTAAGATCCTCTGAAAACTCACTCATCAGCTGCACTAGCTCACTCGGCATTAGCGTGCCCTTGGCTGCTTGAGTGGTAAACAGAAACAGGTCGCCTTGTTTGACCTTAAAATTCAGATAGTCAATATCAACACTTGGGTCCATGCCCAGAGCACGCGAAGGATAACGATAACCACCCAGATAGGTCGTGTGCTCGCGGTTCAATTGCTGAAACTCAGCACCCCTAAGGCGATAGACCAGGGTGTCTCCCATATGAAAAAGATGGGCCTGCTGGCCTCTTAATAGCAATGCACTCATCGAGCTAATATAGCTGCCATTTCTCACGGTACGACTTTGTGCATAAAGCCAGGAGTTGAGTGCTGCCAAAACCCGGTTGGCTGAAGTTTTAACATCCCAGTTATCAGGGGTAGCAAAATAGTCTGCCATAAAACCACGCACACAAATTTCACCCGCTTGCTTGGCTAAAGCATTACGCCAGGTAGAGTCTGCAATAACCCCTGCGACACCTTTAATTGGTAAAAGCGAGTCTTTTGGATGACAAACCGCCATTGAAGAACGGGCACTGCGTTTGTCTTGCGCTAAATAGGCTTGCCCAAAGCTAACCCTTAATTCACCCAACATTAGTTTTTTGCTCACTCCGTATGTCTTGGTTAACAAAGACTAAGCAAGCAGTATCACCTGCCAACAGCCAACTTCCAAGTAGTGGCTTGTTATCCCTTGGTCGTGTAGCTGCAGTTGCTATTGGAGTTATCAGTCGTGGACCTATATAATTCAACAGCTAAATTTCTAACTATTTCTATAGGGTCTAAAGCTGATGAGCTACAACAAGATTCCTGCTGGTAAGTCTCTTCCTGACGATATTAATGTCATCATTGAAATCCCCGCCAACCACTCGCCTGTTAAATACGAAATTGACAAGGACATGGATGCGCTGATTGTTGACCGTTTCATGGCAACGCCCATGTTCTACCCAGCCAACTATGGTTTTATTCCACAAACCTTAAGCGATGATGGTGATCCTCTGGATGTGCTAGTTATTACTCCGCACCCGGTGGAGCCAGGCAGTGTTATTCGTTGCCGCCCTGTTGGCGTACTCAACATGACCGACGAGTCAGGTGCTGACGCTAAACTGATTGCCGTACCTCACCCCAAGCTGAGTGCAGAGTACAACGAAATCAATGACATCAACGATGTACCTGAGCTACTGCGCAAGCAAATTGCTCACTTCTTTGAAAACTACAAAGACCTAGAAGAAGGCAAGTGGGTTAAAGTAGAGGCTTGGGGCTCTGCGGATGAAGCTCGCGCTGAAATCCAGAAGTCAGCGGCTGCTTACAAAGGCTAAACCAGCCTGCCGCACCCACCGTTAATCCGCAGGTGGTCAAGCCTGGTGAATACTTAGCCAGGCTCTGAGTTCTACTAGCGGCAGGGGTTTGCTATAAAAGAACCCCTGCCCAGTTAAACAGCCTTCACGCTTTAACAAAGCTTCTTGTTGCTGAGTTTCCACACCCTCAGCTAGAACATCCAGCTGCATAGCCCGCCCCATACGAATCACTGCCGCCACTATTTCTGCACCTGTAGCATCCTCTGGCAGGTCTTTAATAAAGCTACGATCAATTTTAAGTTTATCGATAGGCAAGCGCTTCAAGTAGGCTAAGGATGAGTAGCCCGTGCCAAAGTCATCAATGGCCAAGCTCAGCCCTAGCGCTTTAAGCGCCTGCAAATCTTTTTCAGCCTGATCCCCTCGGCCAATCAAAGCGGTTTCGGTAATCTCCAACTCAAGCTTGTCTGGCTTAAAGTCCAGGCTTGAAAATAACTCGGAGATTTGTTTGACCAAGCCTGCTTCAGCAAACTGACGCGGCGACAAATTCACGGCCAGCGTGCCAGGGTTAAGCCCTTCCTGTTCCAGCTGCTTAATATCTTGAATAGCTTGCCGCAAAACCCAAGCACCCAAGGGGATAATCAGGCCACTTTGCTCAGCATGCGGAATGAAGTCCAGAGGTGGCACCAGACCTTGGCTAGGGTCTTGCCAACGAAGCAGGGCTTCGACACCCTTGCACTTCCCTGTCGACAAATCAATCAGGGGCTGATAGTAAACGCGCAACTCATCGCCAGCCAAGGCTTTACGCAGGCGACTTTCTAAAGATAAATAATCGTGTGCTCGTTGAGTGAGTTCACTCGTGTAGTTAGAAAAAGTATTACGACCTGCATCCTTGGCTTGATAGAGAGCAGCATCAGCATTACGCACCAACTCTTCAGCTGTCTGGGCATCCTTAGGATAGCGACTAACGCCTATGCTTGCTGTGACCCAGACCGGGTGCCCCAAACCTAAATCATAAGGCTCTTTAATAACAGTCAACACATCAACTGCTAAACACTGCAGCTCTTTGAAATCACGCATTACTTCAATGGCTAGCAGAAACTCATCACCGCCTAAACGAGCTAACAAGCACCGAGAGCCAAAGTGCTGCTGCAACCTGCGCGCAACCGCTAGCAATAGCTCATCACCGACCTGGTGCCCTAAGCTATCATTTAAGGTTTTGAAAGCGTCTAAATCGAGTAACAGCACCCCAACTTGATTCTGCCAACGCGCAGCACGAATCAAGGCATTTTCCAGTTGCATATTCATTAAAGTGCGGTTGGGCAAATGTGTTAAAGGGTCATAGTGAGCTAAACGCTGCAAACGAGTGTGGCTTTCTTCTAACTGGCTGACATCAGCAAAAACCACTAGATAGCGACTTTGATTGCTTTTATCCAGGCGTGTAATTGTGACCCAGAGATAACAGAGGCTGCCATCCTTACGCTTTTCAATGATGCGACCCTGCCAAAAATTCTGGCGCAGTACTTCACGCCAAATGGATCGATAAAATCCAGGAGTTTGATCACTATTAGTAAACACCTTCCAGCGCTGCCCTAGCCAGTCTTGCTCGGCAAAACCTAGAATCTGTGTCGCTGCTGGATTACTCGCCTGAATACGCCGCTGCGCATCCAAGAGCACCAGGCCTTCACTAGTAGCCTGATAAAAAACAGCGGCTTGCTCCAGTTGCTCATGGCTTTCGACTAAGCGATCAATTAACCCTGTTTGCAGCTTTAAGGCCCTGTACACCAACCAGCCTATTAACAGGCTGCTCAAGCTAACAAACACTAAACCTTTTTTCGTCTGTATGAGGGTCAGCGTTTCTAAACTAAAACCTAGAGAAGCAATAAAGCGGTCACTATAAATGATCCACAAGGCGCTGATAACAGCGTAGATGCCAGCAACCTTGGCAACAGCTAAAACATTCGATGAGACTCTTATTGGCCGGAATTTCATGCAAAGCCCTTAGTGCTGGCAGTGAGCGAGTACCCTAGCATGAGAGTAGCTTATTTTTTGCTCGGTTAGTTAGCAGGAAAAAGATTTATGCAAACAACCCGGGGCTACCTTGGCGCCAATGTAAATACTCTTCCAATAATCTAGGGTAACGGTCAGCCAACTGTTCATGACTGCGCCGCACCGCATAAATTGGATATTTCACTTCCGTCGGCAAAGGCCACTCACGAGTTTGCTGCTGCCAGGGCGAGGCTTCCCACACACTACGAGGCAGAATAGTGAACCCCAAACCTCTGGCAACCGCATCCAGCACCAAGTGTACCTGGTTGACGTGGCTTCTTTGAGTGAGTTGGCGCAAGCCACGGAACTCACTGCCAAAATTAGCAGCTAACAGGCGACTCGCTTGTTCACTGCCTTCCTGATGATTAATAAACCCCAAGCTTAGTAGGTCTTGAAAACTGGAGCCCTGAAAATCAGCCGGCACCAAAACCACCAGCTGTTCTTCTAAATAGACTTCACTTAGCAAGTCAGAGTGCTGAGGCTTAAGACTAACCCAGGCCAAGTCAACCTGGCGATCCAGTAAAGCGGCTAAGGCTTGCTGATTCGATGCAAACGTCATTTGCAAGCGTAAACGAGGATGATTTTTCAAATAGCCCAGTGCAAAGGGATAAAAGAGCACACCATAACTTTCAATACTAGCAAAACGGCATTCCCCACCTTCTAACAACTCCTGCTCTAAAGTATGTCGAAACTGATCATGCTCTGCAAACAGCCGCAAAGCATAGTCGTAGACCTGTCTTCCTGCCTCGGTTAACTCAAACCGCTTCCCCTTGCGCACAAGGAGTGATAAACCAAAGTAGTCTTCCAGTTTACGCACATGCTGGCTTACACCCGGCTGAGTCATGCCCAGTTTGTGAGCCGTTTGGGTAAAACTGCCCGTTTCTACTAAGGCAATAAAAGTTTTGAAAAAAAGCGCATTAAACATTCCTGAACCTAGCAAGCAAAGTTTTTTCCAGCATAACAAAAAACCCCCGAGCCAGGGCATCGGGGGTAAAAGAAGTCGACTCGTTTAATACACTAGCTAGCTTTTGTTTGAGTCCGGCTGCTCTTGATCAACCGGCATATTATCCTCAACACTTATAGGCTCAGCCGTATCTTCGGATGCTTTTTTACGTCCACGGTACTCAATCAGGAAGTACATCACTAAGCCTGCACCCAAACCCCAGGTCGCACCATGCGTTGCCAAAACAACGCCCATAATGCCTGCTACACCCATAGAGGTTGCATTATCGATTTGCTCAACTGCAACCGCAATACACAGGTAACCTGTAATCAGCAAAGTAATCGACAAAGCAATAGGCAATACAGGGCGGAACAAGGTCACCAAAGGCAGGAGGAACAGAGCAATAAAGCCCACGATCCAGAACACTGAAGCACCTGAATAGATACTATCCATAGCTCCACGGCCATAGCGGTAGCGTTCAGCGATGGTCGCCATAACACCGGTAAACAAGGGCCCAGCCAGACCCGGGTAGGGCGCAAAGAAGGAGTGAATCGCGTTACGGATACCTGTTACCAGGTGAACTCGGTCAACATTCACTTCAATTTTTTCATCAGGGCGCAGGTGGTCAACACGCTTGATCAAACTTTGACCAACAATAATATCGCCAAAAGCAATGATGTAGGCAATGATTGCTGTAGGTACAGCCAGCATTAGCAAATCAAGACCAGGAAAGCCCACACTAAAGGGCAGATAGGCCCAAATACTGCCAAAATCAGGTACGTTAATTCCCCACTCAACACTAGGAAGCGGGTATTCAGCAATACCCCAGCCAATGGCCATAGTAATCAACATACCAGGCACCATGCCGTAGCCAGCAATCATCTTGGCCCAACGGTGCTTTTCCGTCCAGTCACGGAAAGATAAAGAAAAGAGAACATAGGCAGTCACCAAGCCACCAATACCCAAGGAAATCGGAGTTGAGTGCAAACGACCACCGTCGCTGATTTCGCCACTGATCGCCGCAATACCCGCACCCAGCAGAATGCCTGCTTTAATTGAGTTAGGAATACTGTTTACCAGTTTGGAACCCAAGCGAGTAATAGCCATAAATAAGAAAATAAAGGCAACCACCAGCTGCAGAGCAACCAAAGCACGAATGGCATCTGGACCTGGCTCAAAATCACTCAGATAGAGTAGAACAACTGGAATTGCAGGGGTAATCCAGCCGGGTACAAAAGGGACGCCCAACAGCGTTGGCAACATAAAGCCCAGGCCACAAACGACGACGAAGGCTAAGGCAACCTCATACGGCAGGCCAAGGTATTGCTCTAACAAAGGAATCATACCCATCGCAATGACGAACATAACCAGAGCTTGAATCGTCTCAGGTATTTCCCAGCGATAGTGAATGAAAGGCAAGCGAATTTTGAAAGGGCCAGCAGGCCAATAGGGCTGCTCTTCCCCGTGTTTTCTTTTCAGGAGCACGTCTTAAGTTCCTTGTTTAGGTTTGTCTTAATGTACATGGAACCGACGTCACTTTACTGTTTTTGTAGGTGTGATCGTTCAGCCGTTGCTTTTTTACGCGTATTATTAAAGAAATCCCATACGACCTTGGATTAGTCGCTCTAGGTTTACGTTAACGTCTAGCAAGCATAATTTCTTTCCAATTAGCTAAAAACGCCTGTATTTTTTCTAAAAAACCGTTAAAGATTGATGCTTTCAACTAAAATAGATCAACAGCCTCTTGCCACTAAAGTTTTACTTATTCTTGGTCTTTGGCTCAACCCGCAAGCTAACAATTTCTGGAGAAGCAATGCCGAGCAGGAAATCTAATGCCGCTAATGTTGATGCCCTGGTTTCGCCCGAAGGCAGCCTGGAAGTTCTCTCACAGCATGAAGTTAACCGCCTTAAAGACACCTCAAGTAACGGCCACCATGATCTGCTTCGACGCTGTGCTCTAGCTGTTTTATCCTGTGGTAGCCCCTTGGATGACAGCAAAGCCCTGCTCGACAAGTACCCAGACTTTGACATCAAGGTTTTACAGCAGGACAGGGGTATTCGCTTACAGCTTCGCCAGGCCCCCGGTGAAGCCTTCGTTGATGGTGAAATGATCCGCGGCATCCGTGAGCATCTGTTTGCCGTGTTACGTGACCTGGTTTACGTCAGTAATGAAATTGAAATCAACCCTCGCTATAACCTGGATTCAAGCGAAGGAATCACCGACGCAGTTTTTCATATTTTGCGCAATGCACATGTGCTTAGAACCAACCAACTACCGAATTTAGTGGTCTGCTGGGGAGGCCATTCCATTTCCCGAGAGGAGTATGAATACACTAAGGATGTCGGCTATCATTTAGGTCTGCGTGGACTGGACATCTGCACTGGCTGTGGTCCAGGTGCAATGAAAGGGCCCATGAAGGGTGCCAATGTTGCTCACGCCAAGCAAAGAACAGCCTCTAGGCGCTATATTGGCATCTCCGAGCCAGGTATCATTGCTGCGGAAGCACCCAACCCCATCGTTAACGAGCTAGTTATTCTGCCGGATATCGAAAAACGCCTAGAAGCCTTTGTTCGTTTGGGGCACGGCATCCTTGTCTTTCCCGGCGGTGTAGGCACGGCAGAGGAGATTTTATATTTGCTTGGCCTGCTCAGTAACCCTGAAAATCAGCAGCAGCCTTTTCCTATTATTTTCTCTGGCCCTGAATCAGCAAGAAGCTACTTTGAGCAAATTGATCTTTTTATACGCCAGGTTTTTGGTGAGTCCATGACCCAGCGCTACGAAATCATTATTGGTGACCCACAAGCCGTTGCTCTAGCCATGAAGGCAGGTATCCAAAAGGTAACCGACTACCGTCGCCAGCTCAACGATGCGTTTTATTTTAACTGGCGCCTACAAATAGATCACCTGTTTCAAGAGCCCTTCGAGCCCACCCATGAGGCCATGGCTAGTCTGGAGCTCCACAGCAATCAGCCCACGGATCACTTGGCTGCACATTTACGGCGCGCCTTCTCTGGCATAGTAGCGGGCAATGTAAAAGAAAAGGGTATACAGGCCATAGAAACCCACGGACCTTTTCAGCTTCGCGGTGAGCCTGAGTTAATGCAGCCTCTTGATGCCATGTTGCGAGCCTTTGTTGAACAAGGCCGAATGAAGCTGGCGGGAAGCCACTACAACCCCTGTTATCAGGTCATCAAGTAATTGCTGCAAAATTTGACATAAAAACCACCTGCAACTACAGCAGTTTTTTTTGATAAGCTGTATGCTTTAACGCTTGCGAATCGGAGATAGGTTTCATTGGAGAAGTATGACCATGGTTAACATGAATAAAATGAAGGAGGAAGCCCTCCGGCGCAAGCGTGAGCATGAAAAAAAGGAACTAGAAAAACAAATGGCAGCCTCCAAAGCTGCCAGTAAGCGTTCAGGCCGTAAAAGAAGTCATGCCAGTGCTTCAGGTCGCCGCAGCAACCCCAGTGCACAGCGCGCTTTAGCACAGCAACAGCAGCTAAGACCCAAAAAGCGCAAACGCTCTGTCAGCCGCTGGGTACTCGACATCTTGCTGGTGCTGGGTGCTCTCCTGGTTATTGTGATAATTCTCAGCCCTTTTCGTTAAGCGCTTGCAGCCAGGCGGCAATCCATTCTTCGGCCCCTTCTGTCGCCTGGAAATGCTCTAAAGCATCGATTTCCAAGCGCGTTATCAGTGCCTGACTTCCCAAGCTTTGCAAAAGCTCATCAAAAGCTCGGCCTGCTGCACAGTAGCTATCGCCATAAGACGAGTCACCCAAGGCAGCAACGGCAAAGCTTTTTCCCAACACCGCTGACGGTTGAGACTGCAACGCCTGATAAAAAGACTCTAAACCTTCGGGTCGTTCACCACTGCCTGTCGTTGAAGTAACCACGAGCAGGCTGTCAGCCTCTGCTAACTCAGCCAACCTGGGCGTCTCACTCAGCAGTACTTGAAAGCCCTGCTGTTGAGCAGCCTGCTGCGCCAGCTCAGCCACCTCTAAAGCACCTCCATAGACACTACCTACGGCGATCAGTAAGCTTGCCACCTGCGACCTCCTTTACTTTATAATTAAAACCCAGTATTTTACTCGGCTATTATCCTGCTATTCAAGGTTAACGATTATGCACTACACAGAGCTTGAAGCCCTTGCTCTTCCCTTGTTGATCGGTGGTCTGGTTCTTTTCATGGCTTTTATTGTTTGGGATCTTGCCAAGCAATCTAAGGCTGGTCGTTTTGGAACCCTGGTTCTTTTCTTTGCACTAGGTTTGGGCGTGTTTGGCTTTATTGCCAAATCAGTCATCATGGTTTTTCTAGACTAAAAAAAACGCCAGCCTGAGGCTGACGTTAATCACTCTAAATGAGAGTAATTGAGTTGCTAGGACACTAAGCCATAATTTCGTTTAAGCGCTCACGCCAGTCTTGAGTGAGCTTTTGGCGTTTATGAGCATGTTCCAGCATGGCTTTATTCATTTCACAGAACATATCGGCACACTCTTTGCCAACATCTAAAGGATTGCTTTTGTCAGTGCTGTGAATGCAAGCATGACTTAAGCTGAACCAAGCCTCCCAATATTGGCGCACTGCCTCCATTTCTGTTTCCATGACAGCTTCCATCGCTTCAATCCAGTAGCGCTGGTATTCCATCATCGGTAGCTGCTGTTTATGCAACTGCTCTTTAAAAGTATCAATTACGCTTTGCATGGTTATACCCTCCTAAACCTATCACTAGACTATTACATTTGTATTTATTTGCCCTAGTCTTATCATGGTTGTTCACTGCAGGCTTTGCCAGAAAAATTGGTGAAGAAAAACCAATTTTAGTCATGTAACCAAAGGTTTCCAGCTTTTCGGAAAGTAGGGCCACTGTTTTAGATAGACTTCTTCCAACCAGGCAGTGACCTGGTCTGCTTTAGCTGGTTTGGCCAACCAAAACCCTTGGCAAATCGGACATCCCAAACCTTGCAGCAGGGTTGCTTGCGCCTGGGTTTCAACCCCTTCGGCAACCAAAGTTAAGTCTAAAGCTTTCGCCATTCCAATAATTGCCTTAACTAGCTGGCCATCCTCACGGTTTTCTGGCAACTCTCTTACAAAACTGGCATCAATTTTCAGTGTCGTTAAGGGCAGCTTTCGCAAGTAAGACAGGGATGAATAACCTGTACCAAAATCATCAATAGAGATTCTAATGCCACCTTCATTAAGATCCTTCAGCAAACGGTGCTGAATATCATCTTCTGCCTGTACGAGACAGCTTTCAGTCAGCTCCAGCTCAACCAGGTGATGGGGTAACTGATAGCGCTTAAGGCGTTCAAACAGACGCTTTGCAAACTCAGAGTCGACTAGCTGACGGGCCGAAACATTGATTGATACCGGTGGCGCCCACTGAGCCAATTGCTGCCACTGAACAAGCTGCTGACAAACTTGATCAATAACCCAGTCACCTAGGCGCTCAATTAAGCCCAGACGCTCGGCCACGGGTATAAATTCAGCAGGAGATACACTGCCCAACTCAGGGTCTTTCCAGCGCAGCAAAGCCTCCATACCCACCCACTGACGGGTTTGCACATCAATTTTCGGCTGATAAACCAAGAACAGGCTGTCATTATTTAATGCATGGCGCAAACCGTGCTCAACCACTAGATCAGTATAATTACGCTCGCCCATGACGGCATTGTAAAAGCAGTAGTTATTGCGCCCTGCATCCTTGGCACGATACATGGCCGTATCAGCATGCTTCAACAAAGTATCAACACTATCCCCATCATCCGGGAACACACTAATACCTATGCTGGTAGAAACCACTAGCTGCTTTTGTTGAATATTGAGCGGCTGAGTTAAGGCATGAATGATTTTTGCAGCCTCAGCTTCTAAAAGATGCAAGGTTTCTACTTCAGGAGCTAAAACAGTAAACTCATCGCCCCCTAAGCGCGCAACTGAGTCACCTTCATTAATATTAGCTTCCAGCCTGAGTGCAACCTCTTTTAGTACCTGATCCCCAGCCTGGTGCCCAAGGGTGTCATTAATGCGTTTAAACAAGTCCAGATCTAAAAAAAGCACCGCCATTTTATGTTTGTGTCGTTTGGCTGCAGCCAGGGCCAAATCCAGGCGGTCAATGAGTAGCCGCCGATTGGCTAGACCGGTTAGGTCATCATAGTAAGCTAGGTTATGTATTTGCTCTTCTTTGCGCTTGCGGTCGGTAATATCACTAAAAATAGCAGCAAAACGCAGAATCTGGCCGTCTGAATCACGTATAGCGGTAATGGTTAGCCATTCAGCATAAATTTCACCATTCTTGCGCCGGTTCCAAATCTCCCCCTGCCAATAGCCTTGCTGTTTAAGGCTAAGCCACATTTCATGATAAAAGTCTTTACCATGCTTACCTGAACTTAGCATGGCAGGGGTTTGACCCAGGGCTTCTTCAGCGCTATAGCCTGTTAAAGTTGTAAAGCTGGGATTAACCGCTTGAATAATGCCGTCAGGATTAGTAATAACAATCCCGTCCAAGGAGGTCTCTATCACCTTCTGAGCAAGCAAAAGGTTTTCATTAGAGATTTTTAAAGCCAAATCTCGGGCCTCTATGGCCGCACGCAACTGGTTTACATATTCGTATTCAATACTGGCTAAGATATCGTTAAAAGA
>SKIX01000041.1 GCA_007116195.1 Marinospirillum sp.
TGATATTGTTGGTGCATTAAATATATTAGAGCGGGGACACCGCTTGTTAGCCTGTGAAGTGAGTGGTGCAACAAGGCCGCCAGCAGCAGGAACTAGCCACTAAAGCAATTTAGTGTGCGCCCAGTAATGGGAATCCCCCGCCGAAATAAGCGAAGCTAGGCGGGGGAGGATGTCAAGAGTTTAGCTATATTGATGTCGCGTCTGTCGATAATCGCAGAGGCGCAATCACAGAGCCTAGTATTCTCTTATCTACCGAAGCACCATCGCGAGCAAGAAAAATCGTTCGTGCAGGGACGCTCATCTACTCAACTGTTCGTCCCTATCTCCAGAATATCGCTGTAATCGAGAGCAACATCGAGCCGGAGCCAATCGCCAGTACAGCATTCGCTGTCCTCCACTCGCTCGCTGGAATGCCTGCACGCTTTTTCCTTCACTACCTTCGAAGCCCGACCTTCGTGAGATACGTGGAGTCTATCCAGACAGGCATCGCTTACCCAGCGATTAACGACAAACAGTTTTTCTCGGGCCTAGTACCAGTTCCTCCGGTGGAAGAACAACACCGCATCGTCCAAAAAGTCGATGAACTGATGGCACTCTGCGACCAACTGGAGCAACAAACCAGCGACCAGCTTACCGCCCATGAAACCCTGGTCGACACCCTGCTTGGCACCCTCACCCAATCTGGAAACGCCACCGAACTCGCTGAAAACTGGGCACGCCTCGCCGCCCATTTCGACACCCTGTTCACCACCGAACAGAGCATCGACAAGCTCAAACAAACCATCCTGCAACTGGCAGTCATGGGGCGGCTGGTGGAACAGGATGCGGGGGATGAAGGAGCTGAAAGCCTGGTAGGTAAAATTGATCTCGAAATTGATTCGTTGATAAAGCAAGGACGCATAAGAAAACCAAAGGTCATCACGCCAGTTGGTGATTCTGACAAACTTTTTGAGATTCCTCCCTCTTGGCAGTGGGTCAGACTTGGAAACCTAGCTCTCCATTCCGAAGCAGGTTGGAGTCCCAAATGCCACGACACCCCGAGAGAAGGCCAAAACTGGGGCGTATTAAAGGTAGGCGCAGTAACGTGGGGGCGGTTCCGTCCAGAGGAAAACAAAGAGCTCCCCGTCAACTTAGCACCGAGGCCGGAATACGAGGTATCTCCCTTGGATTTCTTGATATCACGGGCTAATACAGCAGAGTTGGTCGCACGTTCAGTGGTCGTACCTGAGGGCGCTCCCTCAAAGCTGATGATGAGTGACAAGGTGATTCGCTTTGTTTTCAGTAAAGAGGTTGATCCACTTTATATAAACCTTTTCAACAACAGTCCGTTTGCAAGAAAGTATTATTTGGCAGTTGCTGGCGGAACAAGTAGCTCCATGAAGAATGTTTCCCGAGCACAAATACAGGCGCTTTCGGTTCCATTACCGCCAAAAGCCGAGCAAACCCGCATCGTTCAGAAAGTCGATGAGCTTATGACCCTCTGCGACCAACTCAAGGAACGCCTAAATCAAGCAAGCGAAACCCGCTGCCAGTTGGCTGAAGCCGTGGTGAAAGGAGCGATTAACCGATGACTGCCATCCAGGTCGGTCTGCCCTTTAGCTCCATGTGTTTTGCTATTCGAAAAAAACTAAATTTTCCCTTTATGGGAATTAGTGTATAGTTACCTAAAAGGGAATCTTGGTGCTTATGAGAGTGTTGGGAAGAAATAAGTTGACTGAGTTTATGCGAAAGCATGCTGCTTCCAGGAAGGCGCTGGAAGCTTGGTATGCTGAGGCGGAGAGAAGTCACTGGCAAACACCCCAAGACATCAAGAATCGCTACTCAAGTGCTGACTTTCTTGCAGGCAATCGGGTTATATTCAATATCAAGGGCAATCATTTTCGGCTGGTCGTGAAGGTGCGCTATCAAAGTGGCATCGCTCTGATTGAGTGGGTTGGCACCCACGCAGAATACGACAAGCAAAAGTTTTAAGGGAGTCACACCATGGGGCATCTTAAAATCATCAAAACACCGGAAGAGCATCAAGCTGCTCTGGAGCGGCTTGAGTTGTTGATGGATGCTGATCCCTCTGAAGGTACAAAGGAAGCCGATGAGCTGGAGGTTTTAGCTCTGCTGATCGAGCAATACGAGCAGCAGCATTACCCGCTGGACCGTCCTGATCCGGTTGAAGCCATTCGTTTTCGCATGGATCAGCAGGGGCTCAAAAACAAAGACCTGATTCCTTTTATCGGTTCTGCACCCAAGGTCAGCGAGGTGTTAAATGGTAAGCGACCGCTGAGCCTGAATATGATTCGCCGTTTGAGTCTGGGGTTGGGTATACCTCTGGACATCCTGATTCAGGAGCCAGCGGCTGAGAAAAAAATTGGCTGGCAATAAAAACCCCCGCGTAAGTTCCTTGCAGAACCAAGAGGCAGGGGCCGTGTTATCTAAAATTCTAAGCAATACGCCTGTCGCTGTAAAGCAGGAACCAGCTGCTGTACAAGTTGTTAGCAAATTGATACCTTTTGTTTCACTGTGCTTGCTATTGAACTAGCGAGTTGCCAATTCCTAACAAATCATGAGTCTCTTAGTAGAAAGCCTATGCTGAAATCTTCTATGCGCCGTCAACTTTTGTTTTTTTCTGCTTTGGGGCTCTTTGCTGCAGTTTTAGCCATTACTGCTTACAGTGCATTCAGTCTTAATCGTCTTGCTCTAAGTAATCAAGAACGCTCGGAGCAGTTTTTTACTGAACAGCTACTTAGACAGCTAGAGCAAAGGCTTGCTAAAGAAGCTTTGGAAATTGAGCAGCGCATCGACCAGGTTGCAGCCGTGGCTCAAGGTCTTGCGGATACGCTTGAGGGGTTGATCAAAGCAGGTGCGGCTAATCAGTTAAGTCGTGAAGACTGGAACCAACTGGTGAAGCATGCGCTTGAGGTGAATGCTAGCCCTGTAGGCACCTATTTGGTTTGGGAGCCTAATGCTGTGGATGGACGCGATGAGGAATTTGCAGGTGATTTGCGTCACTCTGATATTCATGGCCGCTTTGGCCCCTATTGGACGCGCAGTGCTGATGGCACTCTAGGTGTGCGCCCAGTTACTACAGAAGGGCTTTATGATACGGCCACCAATCAGTGGGGCTTGCGAGCGCATGAATGGTACTTGTGTCCGCGAGATCAGGGTTCACTTTGCTTGACTGACCCAGGAGTTTGGGATGTTCAGGGCACACCCACGCTGATGGCTTCAGCCACCACTCCGGTACAGGTTAACGGCGAATTTTTGGGCATGGCTGGCGCTGATTTTTCTATGGCTTTTGCACAGCGTTTAGCTGAGCGGTTGCAAGCATCACTTTTTGATGGTCATGCTCAGATACGCATTCTTTCACACCACGGCTTTTTAGCAGCGGACACCTATCGACCAGACCAAGTGGGACGCCATGCCAGTGAAGCGAAAAGCTTGAGTAAAAGTTGGCAGGATTTAAAACAGCAAGTGCAAGGAGGGCAAAGTTCGCGCTGGAGGCAAGATGATCACCTTGTCCTCTTGGTTCCTATGTCTCTTCAGGAAACAGGAACGCCCTGGGCTATTGAATTCCGTTTTCCTTTACAAGTGGCTATGGCTGAAGTGCTAGCACAGAATGAATCTATCCAGCAGGAGTTCAGTCAACAAATTCTGATGCAGTTACTTATTGGCTTGCTGACGGCTGCTGCAGCGCTTCTGCTGATGGCACGGGTTGCTAGCTATTTGTTGCGTCCGCTGGTGCATTTGACTCAGTTAGCAGAAACCACCGCCTCTGACAAAGATCTTACCCGCCGCTTCCAGCTAAAACGTAAAGATGAAGTAGGGCGTTTAGCGACGGCTCTCAATCATATGCAAGGTAGCACTCAACAGGCGATTGCAGAAACAGCACGTCAGGTTGACGAAATGGATCAGTTAAGTGAGAAAAATCTGCAGCTTATAGAGCAGGTAGATACTACGGTAGCTAATCAGCAAGAGCAGCTCGACCAGGCAGCCAGTGCA
>SKIX01000260.1 GCA_007116195.1 Marinospirillum sp.
ACCACCAAAATCAGCAGACTCAGGCGTTTTTTGATGGAACGTCGCCAAGCGAAACTCATGCGTTCAATATCCGCTAAAGGCTAGTGACGAGAAGGATTGACTTTGGGCAAGCTGAGGCTGTTACCCCATTCCGTCCAAGAGCCCTCATAAACCGAGACCTGATAACCCAACTCCTGCATCACTACATAGTTAATGGCAGCCTGAGCTGAACCAGTGCAATAGAGCACGATGGTTTGATCTTTAGGCAGGCCCTCATAGACAGAGCGCAAGCTATCCAGATCTCTAAGGCGATAGACACCATCGATCTGTTCACGGTTTTGTGTCCAAGGAAAATGCTGAGCCGTGGGAATATGACCCGCACGAAGTGCCCCACCAGAGTCTTCACCAAGGTAGTGAGCTTCAGTGCGCCCATCTAAAATAGGCAGGTGACCTATGGCAGCTAGAGTGCCGAGTTGAGTCATGATCCGACTGGAATCCACTTGGGGGATGAAACTACGAGCAACTGGTGCTTGGGCCTCTTGAGTAATGGGCAGGAGGTCGTCTTGCCAGTGCCCCCAGGCGGTATCCAGCAGGTGAACTTGGTTATGGCCTAGAAACTCCAGTACCCAATAAAGACGCGCCGCCCAGATAAACTCATGGTTGCCGAGGATCACCACCTTGTGCTCATGGTCAATGCCCACGCCACCGAGCAAGCGCTGTAGCTCACTGATTGGGGGTAATAAAAACTGGTCGGCAAAGAGGCTCATGGGTTCTAGGTTAACCGAACCCTTCACATGACCCTTGAGGTAGTCTTCAGGCGGGCGCACATCGACAACCAGCAGGTTTTCTTGTTGTAGGCGAGCTTGCAACCATTCAGGGCTGACAATACTGGCTTGAACAGGCAAGGTTAAAGCCAGCATCAAAACGACCGACCCAGCCCACTGATACAACCTGACTGCTAATTTTTTTGAACCTAGACTCACGACACGACCCTGTTAGAAAAACCACTTTATTAACATAATGACTAAGCATTGTAACGAAAAATCAAACTCAGCTGATGAAACTGTAACCTTTTTGATACATTCTGACTGGAGCAAAAGGTCGCACCTCTTATCCCAGCGCTATTAACTAAAGCCAAATATGGAGAAGCACTGAAGCTATACGCTGTCACTTGATATCTCAACTACTAAGGCTCTAATGCAATAAACGTCTTAGTGCTCTATAGCAATTTCATTAGGTCAATGAAGGAATGGTAAATTCTCACGACGATGGGTAAGAGTCTATCCTATTGTTGTTGTGAGTAAGGCGAGGCAGTATCACCTAGCCTTACTCGATACTTTCAACTAATTTAAGGTAGTGCAGGAATTTCCAGTTCGGGCATTTCGCCGGTTAAGGTATGCAAAAAGGCGACTAGGTCAGCATTGGTTTGCTCGTCTAACTCTCGACCGAGCATGTCTCTAGCCATAATTTGCACGGCCTCTTCCAGAGTTTCTACCCCCCCATTGTTAAAGTAGGGGTAGGTTACGGCGACATTGCGCAAGGTTGGTGTTTTGAAACGGAATTTGTCAGCTTCATCACCGGTTACTTCGTAGCGGCCTAAATCAGTAGAGCCAGGAACCTGGATGCGGTGAAAGAGGCTATCAGTTAAGGCTGGGCCTGAATGGCAAGCTGTACAGCCATTTTGAACAAAAGCCTGCATACCGCGTTTTTCTTGCAGAGTCAGGGCGCTTAAGTCACCACTTAAATAGCGATCAAAGGGTGAGTGGGGTGTGTTCAGAGTGCGCTGGAAGCTTGCTAAAGCTTTAGCAACACGCTCTGGAGTTATTTCGTCAGTACCATAAGCACGGTTGAAAGCTTCGCGGTACTCTTGGAACTCTTCCAGCCTTACTATGGCCTCTTCCAAAGGCATGTTCATTTCAATATCGGCTTCGATTGGGCCGAGAGCCTGGCCTTCTAAATCGGGTTCACGGCCATCCCAAAATTGAGCAGTAAAAAAGCCAGAGTTAAGCACGGTTGGAGTGTTGCGTTCGCCGACGGAACCGGCGTGACCGACAGCCCTTGGAATTCGATCTGACCAGCCTAGTGCAGGGTTATGGCAGGTCGCACAGCTGATCACACCACTGGCAGAAATGCGGGGTTCAAAAAACAGCATTTTGCCCAAGTCGACCTTTTCAGGGGTTAAGCTATTATTTTTGGGAATAGGTGGCAACGCAGGTAAGACTTCAAAGTGGTGTGCGTATTCGCTAAAAAAACCATCATCAAAGGTGCCGTTGACTTCGGTGAAACCTGGTTCTTGATCTTCTTTACTGGTGGCATTACAACCAGCAACCAGGGCGAGTAACCCCACCGCACCTGCTAAGGGCAGAGTTTTGGTCAGATGCAGTTTCCAGTTCATAGGTGTTTCCTCATCGGGCATTTCATTTTTTTAATTGAGCTCTTGTACTTAATCCAGATTAGTTGACTAGCAGGTAATCCGCAACAGAAGGAAGAGGTGAGTGCTTGATTTAAATCAAGTTTAGTGCGAGGTGAGCAGGAGACTGGTTCCTACCCCTAACAACCCAGCCTTGTGTTGGTTGCTCAGCAAAGTGAGTGGGTAGCTGTTTAACTAAGGCTTGCCCCTGCTGAAGGCTGGTTAGCGGCGCATAAATACAAGCGCCAGTGCCGGTAAGGCAAGCCTTTAACCCCTGGTCTTCTAGCCACTTCAAGCCAGCCGCAATTGAAGGGAAGAGCTGTTTGGCTAAGTCAGAAAAATCATTACTACCAATAAAAGCCGCGCTTTGCTCTGGTTGTATGCTTGGTGTTGAGCGGGGTAGTTCAGGGTGCTGAAAAAAACGAGCAGTAGGGCAGTGGCAGCCTGGGTGGATGAGTAAATAATAGATTTCTGGACAAGCTAAAGGGGTGAGTTGTTCGCCTATGCCTGTTGCCCAGGCTGAGTGGCCTTTGACAAAAACAGGAACATCAGCACCGAGTTCCAGGCCGATCACCGCGAGCTGCTCTAGCGTTAAGTTGAGCTGCCAAAGTTGATTGAGGGCGAGCAGGGTGGTTGCAGCATCTGAACTGCCAGCCCCCAGACCACCGCCCATAGGCAGGTTTTTTTGCAGTTGTATAGTGATGCCAACTTGTGGGCTGGCCCTTAAGGGCGCTAGCTTCTTCGCAGCACGCCAAACCAGGTGGTCTTCTAAGGCGACATCGGGCAGCTCAGGTGTCAGCTCAATTTCGCCGTTGGAGTTGAGCTGGAATAAGAGTTCATCGGCTAAATCGATAAACTGAAATAGAGTTTCCAATTCGTGGTAGCCATCTGCTCTTTGTCCAGTAATGTGCAGTAGCAGGTTTAGTTTGCCGGGTGCTGGAAGCCTTAGCTGAGTCATTCGTTGTGGATGCTTTTTTCAGGTGGAGACAAGTCCCAGTTGCTAATCGCAAGGCGTAGCTCTAAATCAGCCCGCTGGGCAACGAGCAGAGTGGGTAGCTGATAAGTATCTACTTGAGTGAAGCGTCGCCACTCAAGGTGCCAGCCATCCTGCTGCAACTGTTCAGGTTTTGACTGTTGGTAAAAACCGGGTGCAGGTAAGCCTCTGACCCAGTAGATCAAATTTGATAGGGGTAAATCCCAGCCTAACCCCTGTCTGAGTAAGCCTTCCGGGCTGGCGGCTTGCAGTGTTTCACCTTGTGAAGTGATGAGAAGAACATGAAAAGGGCGACCGACCAAGCGTGCACTCCCCTGACCTAGAGGGCCAAAAAACAAGAGCTCATAGTCGCTGCCTTGTTGCCGCCATTCGAAACTGGCGGCTTGGCGCTCATTGCCTTTTTTTACAGATAAACGGCCTTGAGCCTGCCACTGCCAGAGTTCAGCATTGGGTTCGCTGCTAGTGGGCAGGGGCACGGCTGGTGGCTGGCTGGAGCAGCCAGCTAACCAGAAAAAGACGAGTAGAACAGAGGTAAGCGACAGGCTGTTGTTTAAAGGATTCATCATTGCTGGATTTCTGGACGTCTAAG
>SKIX01000223.1 GCA_007116195.1 Marinospirillum sp.
AAAGCCAAGGAGGTAACCGCTTTAGCTTTTTTGATCCGAGTATTCAAGCACAGGCCTCAGAACGTGTTTGGCTGCTTCAGGAGCTTGAAAAGGCAATAGACAACCAGCAGCTGGAGTTACACTATCAACTGCAAGTTGGGCCAGAAAACCAGCCTTTGGGTGCCGAAGCTCTGCTACGCTGGAAACACCCGGAGAGAGGCTATATCTCGCCAGGCGTTTTCATTCCTCTTGCTGAAGAAAGTGGTTTGATTATTCCTATCGGTCGCTGGGTTTTGGAAACAGCATGCCAACAACTGAAGTTGTGGGAAGCCCAACCCGCCACCGCGAACTTAACCCTTGCAGTCAATATCAGTGCTAAACAGTTTCAAAAAAGTGATCTAGTCGCTGAAATCAGACAACTACTGCAAGAAACGCAAATCAACCCACAAAAATTAAAACTGGAACTGACCGAAAGCGCCGTTTTAGAGCAGGTGGATATCACCATTGACAGAATGCTGGAACTGAAAAAGCTGGGTTTAACCTTTTCTATGGATGACTTTGGTACTGGCTACTCTTCCTTGCAGTATTTAAAGCGCCTTCCTCTTGACCAGCTTAAAATTGATCAATCCTTTGTTCGCGACCTGCCTGACGATTTAGAAGGGGCTGCCATCGTTGAAACCATCATCGCTATGGGCCTTGCACTACAACTGCAAGTCATTGCTGAAGGGGTAGAAACCCTGGAGCAGCAAGAGTTTTTGCTCCGGCATAATTGTCGGGCTTTTCAAGGCTATTTATTTGCCAAACCTCAACCGGCTGAAGACTTAACCCAGCGCCTTACCCTGCAGAAAGCTTGAGTCTCAAGCTTTCTTCATTAGCAAAGTAGCTGTAAGCCTAAATTAGCAGTGTTAAGCTGTTTTATCCTCTAAATACTGTGTATCTACTAGGAGTTCTAATGGCCAGAATATTAATTGTGGATGATGACCCCCAGGTCAGGAGAATGCTGGAGCGCAGCCTGTCTGCAAACCATCAGGTGATTGCGGCTACTTCGGTTACCGAGGCCGATGCCCGGCTGGGTTCTCAAGTCGACTTGATTATTACCGACGTGGTGATGCCGGAAATAAATGGGGTGGAAGCCATACCCCGCTGGCGCAAGGCCTGTCCTCAAGTCAAGGTGCTGGCCATCTCTGGCGGTACGCGCAAACTCTCGCCCAGCTTCAATCTGGAGTCTGCGCGTATGCAGGGCGCTGATGCCGTTCTGGCCAAGCCTTTTGACTTGAATGCGCTGCGTAAACAGGTGGATCTGCTTTTGCAGGCAGGTTGAAAAAAACAAAAAACAAAAACCCTGATCAACAGCAGACACGATTGCGTCCTTGCTGTTTGGCCCGGTAGAGCTGTTCATCGACTTCAGACAGCAACTGATCCAACGACATTTCCTGTTTGAGACTCAAAACACCGGCGCTCAGGGTTTGCCGGATGCCCTGTGGAAATTCGTGTTCTTCGAGCACCTTGCGAATTTTTTCTGCCACCTGACACGCCTGCTTCTGGTCGGTTTCAGGGCAAATCAGTAAAAACTCTTCGCCGCCCCAGCGCCCGAAAACATCGGTAGAGCGCACCTGGCCGCGAACCAGTTCGGCAAAGGTGTGCAATACTTCGTCGCCCATTTGATGTCCGTGGGTGTCGTTCAGCCGCTTGAAATGATCCAGGTCAAAGAGCACCAGAGCCAGAGGGCGTTGGTGCCGCCGAACCAGCTCGGCCTGCTCCAGCAGCACCTTGTCCAGGTGGTGGCGGTTATAGCAGCCGGTCAGCTTGTCGGTGATGGAGACCTGTTTCAGCTCCCGGTTTTTGCTACGCAGCTCGGCTTCAGCCAGGCGAATGCGCCGGTTGAGCCTTGTCAGGTGGGCGGCATAAAACCCGAGCAGGCCCAACAGGGCCAGCAGGCTGATCAGGATTGGCAAAATATTGCGCCAGGGAATACCCTGCTGTACCGGCAGCTTGACCCAGGTTGCGTAGATTTCGTTGTGCTCCCGCGCACTGACACTGGCAAGAAAGTGATCCAGAATCTCGACCAGTTGCGGCAGGTCGTTACGAACCGCCATCGCAAGATCAAAGGAGTGGGGCAGTTGGCCGGAAACCTTGAGGTTGGCCAGGCCTTCACTGCGAATCAGGTAGCTTACGGCTGCCAGGTTGCCAACAAAAACCTCGGCTTCGCCTGCCGCCACCCGCTGCAAGCCTTCCAGGGTGGAGTTCACCCGCTCCACCTTCAGATTCGGGTAGAAGGAGCCCAGGGTTTCATCCGAGGCATAGCCGGTAACCGTCAAGATTTTGCGGTTTTTGAGCTGTTCTACCCCGGCAATAAAGTCGATACTCATGTCCGTTACCAGTACCATGGGAGAGCGCACATAGGGGCGGGAAAAACTCAGGAAGTCACGCCTTGCCGGGGTGGCAGCCACTGCGGGAAGGAGGTCAATTTCGCCCTGGCGGCTGGCCTCCAGCACTTCCAGCCAACTGAGTCCGTGAACCAGTTCTACTCGAACGCCCAGGCGCTCTTCCAAAAGCTTTAGGTAATCAGCACTAATGCCCCTGAGTTGCCCCTGCTCGTTGTAGTATTCAAAAGGCGGCCAGTTCGGGTCTGTGGCCACTCGAATCGACTCCAGGGAGTCCAGCCAGGCCCATTGCTCTTCACTCAGGTGCAGGTTGGAATGGCTATTGGGAGTGCTTTCAAATACCAGTTTCTCCAGGCTGGTGTCCTGGTATTCAAGAAAATCCAGCGTATCCAGTAACTCCAGCATGAAATCCAGCCGCCCCCGATCCAGTTGCCCCAGCTCAACCGTGTGGCGGGAAATAAACAACTCCAGGCCCCGGGCCTCCTGTAGCAGGGCTGCGCGGGTTTTGTTCTGGGTGTTGTATTTTTCCAGAATGAGATCAACGATTTCTTCCTTGTGATCCAGCGCATACTCCCAGCCACGAATCACCGCCCGGCGCATGGCCGCAACCCTTTGCGGGTTGTGTGCGGCTTCCTGTTGATGGGTAAACAGGATGTCGCCATAAAAATCCACGCCATAGTGGCGAGGGTCAAGCACCCGAATGGCATGGCCGGCTTCACGAAAGCGAACCGGCTCATTGGTCGCATAGGCAGTTGCTGCATCAATACGGCCAGCCAACAGGTTTTCCAGGCGCTCATCCAGGTTGAAAGGTTCGCGGATCATCCCCTGATCGAGAACCCCTTGCCGGGCCAGCATGGCCAGGATGTTAATGCCCTCGGTGTCGTTATCATAAAAGGCCAGGCGGCGACCGACTAGGTCTTTGGGGGAATGAATATCGGAAGATGCCAGCGTCATGAGTACATTGGGCGAGTGTTGGAAAATGGGAGCCACCAGCACGACTCCGCGCCCTCTTTCCTTGAAAAGCAAAAGAATGGAATCGGCAATGCCGTAGTCGGCATCCCCTTCCAGCACTTGCAGGATGTTGTCCTGGCTTAGATCCCTTTCTCTGAGGGTTACATCCAGCCCTTCTTCGGCAAAAAAACCTTTTTCCAGGGCAGCATAGTAGCCGGCAAACTGGAACTGGTGCAGCCACTTTAATTGCAGGACAAGGGACTCAAGATCCTTTCCAGCCTGGGCAGAAGTCGTTCCTGCAAACAGGAGCAATAAAAGCAGCAAAACCCTGATTAAACCCAGCATAAGTGCTTTTTCCCGAACAGAGAAAGAGAAGATTACTTTTTGATATTAGCCTAACTCCATCGGCAGGGTAACCGCATATTCAAGCGAATTCTTTTGTACCCGGTGGGCAGGCTGGTTAACCAGGTGTTTTTGAGTCCTGTGCCGGGGGTATCCTTGTAACCAGCAGGGGTAGGTCGATATCAAAGCGGCTACCAACCCCGGGGCTGCTGGTCACTTGAATGCAACCCTTGTGGCGGCGAATAATGCTTTCCACCTGGGCCAGCCCCAGGCCAAACCCCTGCCAAACATCCCGGGTGGTATAAAA
>SKIX01000221.1 GCA_007116195.1 Marinospirillum sp.
AATTCGCTGATCTTTAATAGCGACATCAGCTTGTTGTTGCTTCCCTTCATTTATAAGGGTAGCCCCAGTGATAAGAAGATCATACATAAGAGTGGCTCCGGTGATTATTGGCAGGCTTTGCAAAGCCCGTGAACTTCGATTGTTTTGTGCTGGGCTGTAAAGCCTTCACGCTGAGCAGCAGCAGTCAGCTGCTGATCAAGGCTTTCTTCATGCAACTCTTGCACCAAGCCGCAGGTTTTACAAATGAGTAGTTGATAAGCCTGTGCGTGTTCTGGACAGGTACAGCTCACATAGGCATTAAGAGATTCAATCCGGTGTATTAGCCCATGACTCATTAAAAAGTCTATAGCACGATAAATTGTTGGTGGTCTTGCTGAGGCATTTTCGGCAGTCAAGGCATCAAGCAGGTCATAGGCTTTAGCGCCACCTGGACTGTTGACTATCAGCTCAAGAACACGACGACGTGTAGGGGTTAAACGCAAACCTTTGCGCTGACAAAGGTCATCGGCTTCAGCCATCAGCTGGTCGGCATTTAGACTCATGGAACATCTCTAATGAGTTAAGGGTGTAGCTATTCTACGCTCTAGGCTGGATCAGGGACAAATTTTAAGACCAAGAACTTAACAGAAGAGCTGCTGAGCTTTGGCAACTCGTTCTTGATAAACCAGTTCAGGCCCTTTTATTTGTTCGCACCAAGCATCTATGGCTGTAAGTCGAGGTGTTAATCCCTGCCCATTAGCTAGCTGAATCGCTAGACCTGGACGTGCGTTCAGTTCTAGCAGCAGAGCACCCTGCTTGGCATCCAGAACCAGATCAGCACCCAGATAGCCCAATCTCGTCATGTCATAACAGCGGCTTGCCAGCTCCAGCATTTTTTGCCAGTCGTTGACGACCAAGTCTTGTAACCTTTTTTGGGTATCTGGGTGATACTCTATCAGTCGATCTTTTTGAACTGCTTGCCTGGCTTGACCTGTCATCAGATCGATACCCACTCCAATGGCACCTTGGTGAAGGTTCGCTTTTCCATCGGAAGCATGAGTTGACAGCCGCATCATTGCCATAACCGGGTAGCCCCGGTAAATAATGATGCGAATATCGGGTACACCTTCAAAGGTGAAATCGGCAAACTCAGGCGCACTTTCAATCAGGGTTTCTATAATAGCAACATCGGGGTTGCCGCCTAAACTGTAGAGGCCGGAAATTAAATTAGAAAGATGTCTTTCAATATCCTGGGCTTCCAACCACTGCCCGGAAGCTTTTTTATAAGCCTGATCTCGGGATTCGACGATAACCAAAATCCCTTTACCACCGCTACCTTTCGCCGGCTTGATCGCAAAGCCCTGGTTTTTAGGTAAAAAACGCTGAAAATGCTTTACATCGACCTGATTGCGCAGAACACTTAATAGCCTTGGCGTTGCTAATTGGTAGTCTTCAGCAAGCAGTTTGGTTTGCAGTTTATCATCGACTAAAGGGAAGAGGCGCCGCTCGTTTAGGCGGCCGATGCAAGCGAGGTTACGCTGATTCATACCTAAAACCCCCTGCTTTTTTAATTGTGTAGGAGAAGTTAGGTAAGCGGCTAACCAGCTCTTTAGCTGTTTAACTCCGAGTAGATTCATTGTCACCAGCCACCTTGGATACCAAAGGCTTAAAACGTACTAGCTCTAACAGGCGATAACCTGTGTAGCTACCTGCCAGTAAAATGAATGCCATCACCACCAGCTGCAGGCCTGGAAAGTTAAATAACCAGTAGCGTACCCAGGGGTGATCCATGACTAAAAAAGCAGCTATTGCTGTTAAGAGGCTGCCAGCACCCTGAAGGGCAACCTCGCGTGCGCCTTCTTCTTCCCATAGAATCGACATACGTTCTATCGTCCAAGCTAAAATAATCATCGGGAAAAGTGTGACCTGCATGCCCTGACTAATGCCTGCATGGAAAGAGACCACGGACAGCATTGCAATTAAACCAATAACGCAAACGATCACAGCAGCAACCCGAGCAACTAAAAGCAAATTCAAGTAGGCCAAAAGCTGACGCAGCACTAAACCAGCCCCAACAATAATTAAAAATGTAATCAACCCGGTCGCTAAAGACATTTCTAAAAAAGCCAATGCAATTAAAACCGGCATAAAAGTGCCTGAGGTTTTCAAACCAATAAAAACCCGCATTAAGACAACAATTAGTGCGCCCAAAGGCAGTAGCATCAGGGTACGAAACACAGCCTGCTCTGATATGGGCAGGCTGTGAATTGAAAGGTTCATCAAAGCATCGCCGACAGCCAAGGAGTTAATGCTGCCACTGGCTGGCTCTTCACTGGCCAGCATGGAAAAACGCACACGCGAGTCACGCCCTCCTTCCACTTCAAGCACGGGCCCAGCTGTCTGCTGCCACAGCAAATAGGCTTGCTTGGAGCTGGATTGAGGGTGGGCAGGGTTATAAATTTGCCAGGTTTCCCCTTCAAAAACCTGTACCAAGGGTTCTAAAGCCTGATTACGACGCACATCCTCTAAGCGTAGCCCGTAGAGGATGCGTGCTGGTACTGCCGCTTCATTGAGCAAGCGCACCAAGGCTTCACTTGCGTTAAGATCACTGAGTAGCAAAGCAGCATTTTCATTTGTTGAATTACTCAGGCGTTGAGTTAAAGCAGATGCCAAACTAAAAGCATCCGCAGACTCTTGCCAGGCTTGCTGAAGTAAACTGGCTGCTGCTGTCTCCAAAGGCCCTTCCCAGGTTTGTTGGCGTATTTCAGGCGCTGTTCCTTGCGTCTGTTGGCCAGTTTTAGCCAGCTGCTCAAACTGAGTCCGATAGTAGAGCCACTGCGTACCTTCCGCTTCGCGACGCGTCCATTTCAGCAAGCGAGGCTCCTCTTCAATAAAGTTGACACCATAGCCAGGCGAAGCCGTGTGCTCAGCGGTTTGTTTAAAGCCAGGCTGGTCAGTTGGCAAAGCCAACCTAACCAGGGTTGCCTGGCCTTGACCTCTAAACTCTACTCTCGCTTCGATGTCCCAGTAAACTTTTTGACTACCTGGCAGAATAGGTACTTCATGAACCTGATTACGCCAACCGGAATGAGCTAAGCCTAAAGCGATCAGCAGTAATGCCGTCCAAAGTAAGGTCGTGGCTTGTTTTTTCATTGGTTATTCGGTTTTACTCTGCTGACTACTCAGCTCCGGCTTAGGCTGAATATAGGTGGAGGCAACATCAATTAAAGCGACATCCATAAAAAACCGACGACCCAAGAGTGCTGGATGTGTCATTTTTCCACGGTTTGTCAGGGTAAATTCAGCATCCTGAACCCAAGAGCCTAGCTGGATTCGTAGCTGCACCACTGGCCGCTCTTCTGAGCCGGAAGCTTGACGAATGGTGACTTGGCGAGTTAAGGGTGCTTCTAGCTGTATTTTTTGCTCTTTGCCAGCAGCATTCTCTAAGGGTGTATTAAAACGCAGCCAGGTTTGACCATCCCGTTCAAACTCTTGAATATCAGTTGCATGCAACGAGGAAGTGTTGGCACCTGAATCAACTCGAGCCGAAAAGACCACCCCTGCATCAAGTAAAGCAATCCACTCGTAACGACCTAATATTAACTGACCTTCGCCGTTAACGACCTCCGCTTGGCGGCGCTCTTCTTGGCGAGCCAACATACTGGGCCGATTGCCGGTTAGCTGATGATCTAACTGCTCAACTTGAAAGGTATGCTGACGGTGGAAACGCTCACTACTCGCTTCCAGCCTGCTTATTTGGGCTTTCAGGGCCTGAACTTGCGCATTAAACGTTACGCTTAGTTGTTGTTGCAGCTGAGTTAGCTGATCGTGTTGGTCTTGGCGATCCTGCGCAAGCTGCTGCAAAAGAGTGGCTTGGTGTTGACTCAGTGCTTGCTCTAGATCCTTCGCCTGCAATGGCTCTTGTTGTTGGAAAAGCTGACAACCAGTCAGGCTGA
>SKIX01000244.1 GCA_007116195.1 Marinospirillum sp.
ATTGGTGCCCGGAGCCGGACTTGAACCGGCACAGCCATAAGGCCGAGGGATTTTAAATCCCTTGTGTCTACCAATTCCACCACCCGGGCCGGTAGGCTACTACTTAAAGTTGACCACTTAAAAATGGAGGCTGGGGTCGGAATCGAACCGGCGTCCACGGATTTGCAATCCGCTGCATAACCACTCTGCCACCCAGCCTTCAAGTTACTTGGAGCGGGAAACGAGATTCGAACTCGCGACCCCAACCTTGGCAAGGTTGTGCTCTACCACTGAGCTATTCCCGCGTAACTGGAGGCACATTATAGGGAGTATTTATCTAGTGTCAATCCCTTTTTCTAACTGTGAGTCATTTTTTTTACTTTAGATGCAATAACTTAGGTTTTTAACCCGCTTCTGTTTTTTTCGGTAGCAGGTGAGGCCCTGCAGCTCTTAGGTAAAGAAACATGGACCAAAGGGTTAGCAAAGCAGCAAGGTACAGGCAGGCTAACCCTAGCCAGGCCAGTAATTGTCCTGGAGGCGTGAGTAGTAGCAAGAAAATAGACAGCATTTGAAAGGTGGTTTTAACCTTGCCTATCCAGCTCACTGCGACATTGGCACTTTGACCAACTTCAGCCATCCACTCGCGCAGTGCAGAAATAACAATTTCACGACCTATAATAACCAGTGCAGGAAAGGTCATGATCCAGCTGGCATGAGCTTCAATGAGTACAACCAGAGCAACAGCAACCATTAGCTTATCAGCGACTGGATCAAGAAAAGCACCAAAAGGGGTCATTTGGTTCCAGCGCCTGGCTAGGAAGCCGTCTAGCCAGTCAGTTAGTGCTGCAGCACCAAACAGAAGGGCGCAGACTAAATATTTGCTATCCCAGGGCAGGTAGTAAATAACAACCAATAGAGGAATAACAAGGATACGCAGCAGAGTAAGGTAAGTAGGAATATTCATGGATCTTTTGATGCTCGTATTTCAATTGGGATGCAGGGTAGCATGAATTTCTTCTGCCAGGGCGCGATTTATTCCGTCCACCTGACACAAAGCCTCGATACTGGCTTCAGCAATCGCTCGGCGTCCACCAAAGTGCCGTAACAGGGCTTGGCGGCGCTTGGCACCTACCCCCCGCACTTCTTCTAAAAAAGAAGTTTTTCTAGCTTTATCACGACGCTGGCGGTGACCTGTGATAGCAAAACGGTGGGACTCATCACGAATATGTTGAATTAGGTGCAGTGCTGGGCGGTGGCCTGGCAGCTCTAGGGCGCGCTCTGCAGTTTCAATGTAAAGCGTTTCCAGGCCAGCTTTACGTGTGGTGCCTTTAGCAACGCCTAGAAGAACTAAACCTTTAATATCCAGTTCAGCTAGCAGCTCGCGTGCTGCATTTAATTGCCCTTTACCGCCATCAACCAGCAATACATCGGGCAGGGGCACTTCACCCTTTTTGACTCTTTGATAGCGTCTGCGCAGCGCCTGTGCCATAGCTGCATAGTCATCACCTGGCTGAATGCCATCAATATTAAACCGGCGATAGTCCTGCTTGCGTGGCCCTTCACCATCAAATACGACACAGGAGGCTACAGTCGCTTCGCCTTGACTGTGACTGATATCAAAGCATTCCAACCGTTGAATAGCGGTTTCCAGCCCTAACACCTGCTGTAGATCCTCAAGACGTAGCCGTTGTTGATCGCTTTTATTGCGATGGCTACTCAGTTGCTGGCGAGCATTGGTCTGAGCCAGCTCTAGCCAGCGTGCACGCTGACTTCTAACACGATGCGCCAACCTCGGTCTTAAGCCAAACCGCTGGCTTAAAGCATCCTGTAACACTTGCTCTTCTTCTACTGCATGAGACAGTAGAACTTCAGGTGCAGGCGGCAAGGCCGTTCGAGTTAAGAAGTATTGGGCCACAAAAGCTGTTAGGGTTGATTCCTGACTGGCATCCAGAGGGTTTTCAAAATTGAAATGGCGGCTGCCAATTAAACGCCCCTGACGCACCTGTAAAAGTGAAATACTGCTACGACCTTCTGCACTCTCTAAGGCAAAAATATCAACATCACCGCCCCCCGTATCGACATCTTGTTGTACTTGCAGCTGGCGTAACTGCTGTATCTGATCACGGTAGTGAGCTGCTTTTTCAAAGTCTAATGCCTGGGCTGCTCGTTCCATTTTCTCTGCCAGAGTGTCCGTCACCTGGTGACTTTTACCCTGGATTAACAGCCGCGCATGCTCCAGATCATCTGCATAGGCTTCAGCAGTTATTTCACCGGTACAGGGCGCTGAGCAGCGTTTAATCTGATACTGCAGGCAGGGGCGGCTGCGATTGCTGAAGGTGGTGTCATCACACTGGCGTAGCTGAAAAACCCGGTAGAGTAGTTGCAGTGTTTCGCGCACACTATGGGCGCTGGGATAGGGGCCAAACCATTCACCCGGGCCGCGTTGATGCCGCGCCCGTTTGATACCTAATGCCGGCCAGGAATGATCACTCAGATGCAGGAACGGGTAGGACTTATCATCACGCAATAAAATATTGAACGGTGGTTTCAGTGCTTTGATCAAGTTTTGTTCAAGCAGCAGGGCTTCGGTTTCCGTTCGCGTTACCGTAACTTCAATGCGCGCAATACGAGCCACGAGTGCCTGCGTTTTTACAGCTAAGCCCGCAGAGCGAAAGTAACTCCCCAAGCGCTTTTTTAAATTGCGTGCTTTGCCGACATAAAGAATTTTTCCATCTTCTGCAAACATCTGATAGATGCCGGGAGCCTGGGTCACTTGAGCCAAAAGGCTTGGCTATCAAAACAACTCATTTTAGGTTCAATCGGTGACATCGACCAACTTGTGCCTCAGTGCTAAATGGGTCAGCTCAACATCATTGCGCACATCTAGCTTTTCAAAAATGCGATAACGGTAGGTGTTAATAGTGCGCGGGCTAACAAAAAGGCTATCGGCAATTTCCTGTACTTTTTGGCAGTTCACGATCATTAGGGCAACTTGCATTTCTCGCTCAGAAAGCTGAGCAAAGGGGTTGGCATTATGAGTATTTTGTGGGTCTCGAGCAATTAAGCCACTTGCTACAGTTGGGTCAACATAATGCTGGCCAGAGGCGACCAAGCGCAAAGCTCGAACGACCTCATCAAAACTAGAGCCTTTCGTTAAGTAGCCTTTAGCGCCTGCTTGCAATAAACGCTGGACAAAGGTGTCATCTGCACTGGCTGTAAGTCCTATTACATAGGTCTCTGGATAAAGTTTGGTGATTTTACGTGTTGCCTCTACACCACCTATACCCGGCATTTTTACATCCATTAAAATAACATCTGGGCTTAGCTCCTTAGTTAATCTGATCGCCTCTTCACCATCTGCCGCCTGGCCAACAACATCTAGACCCTCAGCATCAGATAACATTTTTTCAATGCCTGTTCTTACCAGAATGTGATCATCTACGATCAGTACCTTGGTCACCTGTTCACCTCCAAGTGCTTGCTGCTCAATCCTACAGAATAACAAAATTCTTCCTGGCTAGGGGGTAATTAAAGATGACCCTTTAGCTGCATGCAGGTTAGAATGCTCAACCCATTTTTAGAGATTAAGAACTCGGATTATGTCTACATCAGCACCTTCTACTTCAGCACCTCGTGTTGGCTTTGTAAGCCTCGGCTGCCCCAAGGCCCTAGTTGATTCTGAGCGTATTCTTACGCAACTACGAGGGGAAGGCTACGATCTAGTCAATAGTTACGAGGATGCTGACTTGGTTGTGGTCAATACCTGTGGTTTTATTGATGCCGCCAAGGCGGAATCACTGGAAGCCATCGGAGAAGCTTTAGACGAAAATGGCAAGGTGATCGTCACCGGGTGTATGGGTGTTGACGAAAGCACCATTCGTGAACTCCACCCTCAGGTGCTGGCCGTAACCGGACCTCAGCAATATGAGCAGGTGGTGCAGGCGGTGCA
>SKIX01000130.1 GCA_007116195.1 Marinospirillum sp.
CATCAGGTGAGTGTACCGAAGTGGTCAAGGCTAGAGGCTGATCAAACAGGCTGGCTTGCCCCGAAAAAACCCGACCCCTGGCCCCCTGACCATCATAACCTCGAATAGCCAGATAGCCCGATTCGATCAAATCCAAAGCTCCGGCCTTGGCTAACAGCTGGTCGAGCATAATAGGTGTGCTGACTAGGCCCCAGTATTGAGCATTACCAGCTGCTGGGTCCAAGAACACAGGCACACGATGGATCACCGCAAAACCACCTTGTACCAGTTCGACTGGGCCAGTAAGCAAGGGGCTTCTAGATTCACGTAACCGCTCAATCACCCGGGCTTGTTCGGGTATCTGGGTTAAATCCAAGCCTAGTGTTTGATCGTTGGCTTCAACTGGAAAATTCCAGCGGATGACATTGTTAGGCGCAAAAGCTAGATTATTGATAACGGGGTAACGTTTAAGGATTTGTTCTGCCATCCTGGCTAGCCGCTGTTCATCAATCTGGCCCTGATAGCTTTGCAGGTAAATAGCAAAGCCAATTGAAGCGTTACTGGCTTGGTTAAGCTGGGATTCCAGCTGAGTGCGTATCTCAGCCAGTTGTGCCTGCACCTGTTGCCGCTGGTTCGCTTGCCATTGCTCTAGCAGCAGGTGAACCAATAACAGCAAAAACCCGGAAACCAAAAAAGCAACCAAGAGAGGAATTAAGAGTTCCTGCTTGAGTCTTCGTGTGGTATCCATAGTCGGCATCAACGGGTGTGCTCTGTTTAAGAAAAAAGCTAAGAAATTTCCTAAATGCAAGCTTATAGTAATTAAACCTAAGTTAACACAGAGTTTTTTTAAGCGACTCATGCGTCATGACTGAGCTTAAAAAGCGGTCAGTGGTTGAGGTCGAGCGAAAAAATAACCCTGGTAAATGACATCTGTTTCTTCAGCGAAAAAATCTAGCTGCTGCTGAGTTTCAACCCCTTCAACCACGACCTGCAAATGCATACAACGGGCGACAGCCAAAATACTGCGCACCAGAACAGCATCAGCCTCCTTCTGGAAAGCATCCTGCACAAAGGCTCGATCAATTTTAAGTTCATGCAGGGGAAGATTTTTAATGTAAGCCAAAGAAGAGTAGCCGGTACCAAAGTCATCCAGCGCAAACCGAAAACCACTTGCAGCTAATTGATTCATGGTGCTGACGGTCGCCTGCACATCATCAATCAACACCCCTTCGGTTAACTCCAGCTGGATTTGATGAGGCTGAACACGACGCCCTTGCAGCTGATTTTGCAACCAGGTAGCAAAATCCTGCTGGGCAAAATGCCTTGGGCTGATGTTGACTGAAACCTGCCAGTCAGTACCCTTTTCTTGTTGCTGCTCCAGAAAATCGAGCACCTGCTCAACAACCCAGCGATCCAGGGCAACGATTAAATCAGAATGCTCAGCAACAGGCACAAATTCACTGGGTGAAATCCAGCCCTGCTGCGGATGCTGCCAGCGTAACAGAGCTTCCGCACCCACCCGTACCTGCTGTTGGTTAAACTGAGGCTGGAGATAAACCTGCAACTGCTCTTGCTCAAGCGCCCTTCTCAGGTCATTTTCCAGATTAAAAACCTGCACAACCTGACGCCCCATAAACTCTTCATAAAAACGATAACGGTTACCGCCTCGGCCTTTAGCGCGATGCAAGGCCGTATCTGCACGTGCCAGTACGGTGGAAGTGGTTTCAGCCTCTTGTTCGGGTAACAGCGTAATTCCCAGGCTCACGGTCAAACGCAGTAACTGGTTTTCCAAATCAAAGGGTTTACACAGTGACCACTGGATGCTCTGAAGAACATCCAACACCGCACGACTGGCCTGTGAAGGCCTCGGCCCCAGGTCTTTCAGCAACAAAGAAAATTCATCTGCTCCCATACGCGCTAAACTGGCCCCCTCCGGCAGTTGCCTAAGCAAGCGCCGAGCCAGAGCCATCAGCAGCTGATCACCGATCTGATTACCGCGCGCATCGTTGATCAGCTTAAAACGGTCGACATTGATCAAAATCAAAGCGGCCAATTGCCCAGACTTTTGACTTGCCCGTAAAACTTCACCCACACGATCCAGCTGCAGGCTGCGATTTGGCAGCTGCGTCAGGCTGTCATAATAGGCCAGCTGGTGTAGCCGCTCTTCAGCCGCCCGTTTTTCAGTGACATCCTGCTCAATAGCCAAAAAATGAGTAACTTCGTTGTTTCGATTTCGAATCGGCGCGACCAGAACGGACACCAGATACTCACTGGCATCCTTGCGGCGATTAATAAATTCGCCACGCCAAACCTGGCCTTTGGACAGTTGCTGCCACAGGCTCTGGTAGGTTCTTTTCGATGTTTGACCTGAAGCCAACAAACTCGGGTTTTCACCCAACAACTCTTGCTTGGTATAGCCAGTATGCACTTCAAAGGCCGGGTTAACATATTCAATGCGCGCACTCTGGTCGGTAATCAAAACTCCCTCAGGGCTTTGCTCCATTGCTTGACTAAGGCGGTTAATTTCTTCGCCCGAAGCCTGCAACCGCCCGTGAGCAATATACAACTCACGATTGCGCTGCCACAACAAGCCCAAGCCCACCGCAAGAAGCAGTATCAGTAAGGCCAGCAGCACACCCCCTTCGGGCTGCCACTGTTGCCAGGCCTGCACCAGATCAAACTCATTAAGATGCTCAAAAGGTGGCAATTTGAGCTGGTAGAGCAACTCATCAATAGAACGATAATCTCCAGGCACCGTAAAGCCTGCAATATCCATCTGCTGAGCTAGCTCACCATTCAAAGGAATAGCAAACAAGGCAGCGGCTACCTGGTGCACAATCAGGGGATCGACTCCCGGTAGCGAAACAAGTGGCCACTCAGGGTAAAGCCGAGTACTCACTTCAAAGGGAAAATCTGCATGCTGCTTGGGTTCCAGCACTCGCAAGCTAGCAGTAGGCAAAGCACCCTGTGCAAGCAGAGCATCCAGCACGCCACTGCGAACAAAGCCGGCATCCGCCTCGCCTTGCAAGAGCGCTTGGATTACCCGATCCTGGGGCATACCCACTTCTAGCAAGTGATAATCTCGACCAGCGCGCAAACCCGCTTGTTGCAGCTCAAAAGCCTGCATTTGATAGGCTCCCAGCGACTGTACCTGTGGCGTTGCAAGCCTTAGCCCACGCAGGTCTTTAAATTGATGAATAGAAGACTCTTGAGGCACCAGGATGCTGCCAGCAAAACTTGCAACAGGTACGCCTGCCTCATTGTTGACCAGCATGGCCAAGGGTGAGCTGAGTTGATTACGGTAGGTGAGCAGGACATAGTGTGAGGGCTGGGTAAAAATAAAATCGACTTCACCCTGAGCAACAGCTTCTTGCATTTCATCCATAAACAAGGGCTGGAGTTGCAGATTAACTCCTTGCACCTGCTGGTTGAGGTAGTCGGCTAAAGGCTGCCAGCGCTTCAGGGTTTGCGGTTTAGGGCGATAAGAAAGGACACCAAGTACCAGTGCCTGAGGCTCCGCAGCTGGTTCAACCGGCTGGCTGTAAGCACTCCAGCTCCAACCAGCCAGACTAGCACTCAGAACACTAGCACCTAAAAACAACCTTAAGCTGCGCCACATGAAAAAGCTTTCCAAGGTAATAAAAAGTTAATTTTTTCACATTAAGCCAAGGGAATCTACACACACTGATACACTTAATGAAACACTTGTTAACTTTCTATCCAATCCTTTACAGCAGTAACCTCAAGCCTGCCAGCCACTCAGGCTTGAGTTAAGGGGTTAGTTTAAAGCCGGGGCCAAGTCTGCTTTGATATCTTCAATCGCTTCCAAACCAACCGCAATGCGAACCAAACCATCAGTAATGCCAGCAGCAAGCCGCGCTTCAGGAGCGACACGGGCGTGAGTGGTGGTCGCTGGATGGGTAATGGTTGTCTTGGCATCACCCAGGTTAGCGGTAATGGATAGCATCTGGGTAGTATCTATCACTCGCCAGGCGGCTTCTTGTCCTGCGTCCATTTCAAAAGCAAGCACCCCGCCAAAGCGCAGCATTTGCTTTTTGGCCAGTTCATGCTGAGGATGACTAGGCAAACCAGCATAGTGCACTGCTTTTACTCCTGGCTGCTGCTCTAACCAGGTTGCCAGTTCTAACGCATTAGCTGAATGAGCTTCCATACGCAGTTTTAAGGTTTCTAAACCCTTCAAGAATACCCAGGCATTAAAGGGGCTCATGCAGGGGCCTGCTGTACGCACCACTCCAAACACTTCCCGCATGGCTTCTTCACTACCAACCACAGCCCCACCGACCATGCGTCCCTGGCCATCAAGGTATTTAGTGGCAGAGTGAACCACAATATCGGCCCCCCAAGCCAAGGGCTTTTGCAAAACTGGAGTACAAAAGCAGTTATCAACCACCAGCTGAACGCCCTGGGTTTTGGCTAGCTGGCTTAAGGCTCCTAAGTCGGCCAGTTCACACAGGGGGTTAGAGGGGGTTTCTGCAAAAAACAAACGAGTCTTGGTATTGCAGGCAGCTTCCCAGGCAGAAAGATCTTTTAGGTCAACGTAATGAACGCGGACTCCCTGCTTACTAATAAACTTATTAAACAGGCTCACTGTTGAACCAAAAACACTACGCGAACAAACGACTTCATCACCTTGCTTTAGAAAGGCAAGGCAGACTGACAAGATCGCTGCCATTCCTGAGCTGGTCGCAACAGCCCGCTCGCCGCCTTCCAGGGCCGCCAAGCGTTCTTCAAAGCAGGCAACGGTAGGGTTAGTAAAGCGCGAGTAGATGTTCACTTCACCATTTTCTTTGGCAAAAAAATCAGCCGCCTGGGCGGCCGATTCGAATACAAAGCTGGAAGTGGTAAAAATGGGTTCTGCGTGTTCTCTTTCTGCGGTGCGCCTATGACCTGTACGCAAAGCCAGGGTCGAGGGGCCCCAGGTGTTTTTTTGATCGGACATACTTATCTCTTTAGGGTCAAAGTGCTTTCAAAGGGCTGACTTAGAGCCACCTAGGCTTCTTCAGCCGAACTATCATTATGCAGGTCTATAGCTGAGTGATCCTGAGCTTTATCTTGCTTAGCGGCATCACTGCGCTGGCTTTCTAAGCGCGCTAAGTAGGCTGCATCAATGCCCCCAGTCACATAATGGCCATCAAATACCGAGCAATCAAAACCTGCAACTGACGGGTTGAGTTCTTTGCAGGCAGCGACCAGGTCTTCAATATCCTGATAAACCAGCCAATCCGCACCGATGAGCTCACCCACTTCGTCTTCAGTACGATCATGCGCAATCAGCTCTTGAGCTGCTGGCATGTCGATTCCATAAACATTCGGGTAACGCACTGCGGGAGCTGCCGAAGCAAAGTAAACTTTTTTAGCTCCAGCATCTCGCGCCATCTGGATAATCTCATTGCAGGTGGTGCCGCGTACTATAGAGTCATCAACCAAAAGAACCGTTTTATCTTTAAATTCCATGGAGATAGCGTTGAGCTTTTGACGCACTGACTTCTTACGCAAAGTTTGACCCGGCATTATAAAAGTACGGCCGATATAGCGATTTTTGATGAAGCCTTCACGATAGGTCACACCCAGGTGTTGAGCAAGCTCCAGAGCAGAAGTACGGCTGGTATCAGGAATGGGAATAACTACATCGATACCATGCTCTGGGCGCACCCGTTGAATTTTTTCTGCCAGCTTCTGGCCCATCTGCATACGTGCATGATAGATGTTAATTCCATCCATAATGGAATCAGGGCGTGCCAGATAAACATGCTCAAAGATACAGGGTGTCAAGCGCGGGCTGGGAGCACAAACCTGAGTGTGCAGCTGGCCTTCACGATCAATGTAAATCGCTTCCCCCGGCGCAAGATCACGAACCAGTTCAAAGCCTGCGACATCCAGAGCAACACTCTCCGAGGCAATCATATATTCAGTGCCTTGGCTAGTTTCGCGTTTGCCATAGACTATAGGGCGAATACCGTTAGGATCACGAAAACCGACCAGGCCATAGCCGCTAATCATCGCAACCGCTACATAGCCCCCTTCACAGCGTTGATAAACACCAGCAATAGCAGCAAAGATATCTTCTGCTGTCAGCGTCATGCCCTGCTTACCTAGCTCATGGGCAAACACATTGAGTAGCACTTCTGAGTCAGAGTTGGTATTGATATGACGCAAATCAGTTAAATAAAGCGCCTCGGTTAAAGCTTCTGAGTTGGTTAGATTACCGTTGTGAGCCAGAGCGATGCCATAGGGCGAGTTAACATAAAACGGCTGAGACTCGGCTTCACTGGAAGAACCGGCTGTCGGATAGCGTACATGGCCGATTCCCATATTGCCGTGTAAACGCTTCATGTGACGAGTACGAAACACATCCCTGACCAAGCCATTGCTTTTCCGCAAGAAAAACCTTCCTTGATCACAGGTCATGATACCTGCAGCGTCCTGCCCTCGATGCTGCAAAACGGTCAAGCTGTCAAACAGCATCTGGTTGACCGGTTCATGAGCCAAAATACCCGCTATTCCACACATAGTGCTTTCACCTATTTACTGATGTAATCGTCTAAGTGGGAGGCACTGTAATCCCGCACCTGCTCCATGAAAGGCATGAGTTGAGACTCCTGCCAAAGTGAGTGATGGCGAACGTCGGTCAAGCTGGCAACCGCAACGCCTAAAACAATAATGACCAGGCCACGAAGCGCACCAAAAGCAATACCTAGCAACTTATCCAGCTTGCCTAAACCGATTTTGGACACCAAGGACCCCATAGCAACGCTCACGACTTTAGTGGCCAAAAGCACTACCAAAGTCACTAGTATATAAGCAGCTGCTAACTGTAAACCTGGGTCGGCCAGTATAGAAGAAAAAACAGGAGCAACCTGCTGGCCTAGCAACCTGGCTGCCAAAAGTGCAAGTATCCACCCAGAGAAGGAAATGACTTGAGCAACAAAGCCCTTCCAGAAAGCCAATAAAGTGGAAGCGAATAAAATGACAATAAAAACATAGTCAACCAGATTTAAAGCCACGGCAAGAACTCCTTACGCTGTATTATTCAGGCAAACTGCCTTGATCACGTGCAACTCGCTCAGGTACATAGCGAGTCATCAGGGTCTTTAACCCCTCCTGCTGCAAGAGTTTATCCTGATCTTCACGTGCTTGCTGTTGATCAATATAGGGGCCTGCAAATACGACCGCCATCTGATTGATATTGCGCCAATAAGTATGGAAGCCAGCCTTTTGCAGCCGATCAACCAGACGTCGGGCATTGGCTGGCTCACCAAAACTGGCCACTTGAATAGCCCAGGCTTCCACACCTCCATCCAAGCTTAGCTGCATGGCAGAAGTAATTCGACTGGCTTCAGGCTGCTGCTCCTGCTCTTGAACCCTGCTCTGCTCTTCTTCTGTCAAAGCAGGCGCTAGCTCAGGGCGCTGCGGCAAAGCAACATCGGTGACCAGAGGTTCTGGAGCTGGAGGCATAGCGACCTTATCTGAAACAGGAGGGGCTGCTCTTTCTTCTTCAAGAATCCAAGGCAAAAAAATCACAGCCAAAGCAATCAGGGCTAAGGCACCTAGAAGGCGCTCTTTTAAACCATAACGCATTAGCTTTCCTCCTCAGCAGCCAGTTTTTCCATAATGAGCGCTAAGGTAAAAAAGGAACCAAAAACCAGAACTTCATCATAGAGACCCTGCTGCAACGCAGCTTGGGCCTGCTGGTAGAGCGCCTCACCGTCTGATTGCAAATAACAAGAAACGACGCTTGCGCCCAGACCTTCAAGCAAAGCCTGCAAAGCCTGTGGCTGTTCTGCACGGGCTAGAGGCAAGGCTGTCACGGCCCAAGCATCGACCAAGTCCAGCAAGGGGCTCACTGTGGCCAGTTGATCCTTGTCCTTCATCATTCCCAGGATCGCCAAACGGCGTTTCGCTGGTTGCTCAGCCAAACGCTGAGCAAGGTGCTCTGCAGCCTGAGGGTTATGAGCAACATCAAGCAACCAGGCTCCGTGACGCTGCATACGTCCTGCCAGTTGAACCTTGGCTAAACCGGAGCGCACGGCCTCTTCGCTAACATCCAAGCCCGTCGCCAGCAAAGCCTGAATACTGGTGGCGGCATTGTCTTTAGGCAAAACCGGCCAGGGTAGCTGGCTAAACTTCAAGCTATGGCCCGCAGCATTTTGTCCCTGCCACACCCAGGTAGCTCCCTGATTTTCTTGCAAAAAGTCTTGACCTAACTGCAGGCGCTGACAACCTAGTTTTTGTGCCTGATCGATTACACTCAGCGGCAAGCAGGTGCTTCCAAGCACTGCTGGGCAGCCAGCACGAAAGATACCTGCCTTTTCTCGACCAATGCTTTCCAGGTCATCACCCAGATAATCCTGATGATCCAGGCCTAGGGTGGTCACCACGGCAACATCTGCATCAACCAGATTAACAGCATCCAGACGACCACCCAGGCCTACCTCTAACAACCACAGGTCTAGATTACTCTCGGCAAAAATCACCAGAGCAACCAGGGTGGCAAACTCAAAATAGCTTAAGGAAACCACTGCATTGTTATCAGCAAGACGCGCCTGCTCAATTTTTTCAAAGGCTTCAACAAGGGTAGCAGTAGCAACGGGGGTACCCTGAATTTTGATACGCTCATTGAAATGCAGAAAATGAGGCGACGTATAACTACCAACCTGATAACCAGCAGCTAAAGCCATGGATTCAACCATAGCCAAGGTCGACCCCTTGCCATTCGTTCCGGCAAAGGTGAGCACACGAGGTAGGCGGCCTGTAGAAGCTGTCGGCACACCTAAGCGACGCGCAACTTCACTAACCCGCTCTAAGCCTAAATCGATCTCACGTGAGTGCAGCTGCTCAAGGTACCCCAGCCACTCCGGCAGGGTACCCGTAAAAGGGGTGGGGGTTTCAGTATTCACTGAGTGCTCAAGCAGCCGGCTGCTGAGTCATTTTGCGTAGCAAACCCGCTAGCTTGGTTGCCATTTCGTGACGATGAATGATCATATCAACCGTACCATGTTCAAGCAGGAATTCCGCACGCTGGAAACCTTCAGGTAATTTTTCACGTACCGTTTGTTCAATCACTCGTGGCCCAGCAAAGCCGCAAAGCGCAAAAGGCTCAGAAACGTTTAAGTCACCCAGCATAGCCAGGGAAGCAGAAACCCCGCCATAAACAGGATCCGTGAGTACCGAGATGTAGGGTACGCCCGCTTTCTTCAAGCGTTCCAGAGCAGCAGAAGTTTTCGCCATTTGCATCAGCGAGAAGAGGGCTTCTTGCATCCGGGCACCACCGGAAGCAGAAAAGCACACTAAAGGCAGGCGCTCAGCCAAGGCTAATTCAGCCGCACGCACAAATTTTTCGCCAACCACTGAACCCATAGACCCGCCCATGAAGTTGAATTCAAAGGCCACAGCCACCACCGGCATACCGGTTAAATCGCCGCGCATGGCAATTAAAGCATCTTTCTCGCCAGTCGCTTTTTGAGCAGCGGTTAAGCGGTCTTTATATTTTTTAGAATCTTTAAACTTGAGGCGATCGACGGGCTCTAATTCAGCAAATAATTCCTGAGCAGTGCCTTGATCTAAAAAGTTTTCTAACCGCTTGCGTGCAGAAATACGCATGTGGTGATCACACTTAGGGCAGACATGCTGGTTCTTTTCCAGCTCCGGACGATAGAGTGCAGACTCGCACTTGGGGCACTTACGCCATAAGCCTTCAGGGACATTGGCTTTACGCTGAGCACTATCGGAGCGGATAATGGAAGGAACGATACGGTCTAACCAGCTCATAAAATAATCAACCTGCTTTCAATTATTGGAGGTACCCTGCAAAACGGCGGCTATTTTACTCAAGAAAGCCTCTGCAGGGAAACCTCATCGTTTCTCAGGCATCCAGGGCCTGGCGCATTTCACCGAGCACTTCTTTCAGCACTGGGGCTATTTTTTCCGGCGTCTCAGCCAATTCAGCAACACGGCTAACCAAAGCGCTGCCCACGATGACCCCTGCTGAGATATCAGCCAAGGCTCGTGCTGTTTTGCCATCACGTATGCCAAAACCTACGGCAACAGGTAGATCAGTAATATCGGCAAACTCTTCAAGCTTCGCTGCTACACCAGGAATATCTAAAGTCGCTGAACCGGTAACCCCTTTCAGAGAAACATAGTAAAGGTAGCCGCTACCTGCTGCTGCTATCTTTTTAGCTCGCTCAAGGGTTGTGGTGGGTGCTAGCAAGAATACCGAATCCATCGCTTGCGCTTTAAGCAGTTCAGTAAAATCTTCCACCTCTTCAGGCGGCAAATCAACCACTAGAACGCCATCAACACCTGCCATGTCAGCGGCCTTAACAAAGGTTTCATAGCCGAGCGCTTCAATTGGGTTCAAATACCCCATGAGTACCACAGGCGTTTGCTGGTCTTTCTTGCGAAACTCAGTGACTAGCTTGAATACATCCAAAGTGCTAGTGCCATGTTTTAAAGCACGTTCACAGGCTTTTTGAATGACAGGGCCATCAGCCATAGGATCAGAGAAGGGCACCCCCAGCTCCAGAATATCAGCCCCCGCCTCGACTAGCGCATGCATCAACTCGACCGTATATTCAGGTGCAGGGTCACCTGCTGTAATATAAGGAATAAGAGCTTTACGGCCTGTTTTTTTCAGTTCTGCAAAAGTGGCTTGAATACGGCTCATAAAGTAATCCCCTGCTTAGCAGCAACCGTCATAATGTCTTTATCACCTCGACCCGACAGATTAACGATAAGATGCTGATCCGTTTTCAGCGTTGGCGCCAGTTTTTTGGCAAAAGCCAAGGCATGAGCAGACTCCAGTGCTGGAATAATGCCTTCAAAGTGACAGAGATCCTCAAAAGCATCCATAACTTCAGCATCCGTAGCGATTTCATACTGAACACGGCCAATATCCTTGAGGTAGGAATGCTCAGGCCCAACACCCGGATAGTCTAAACCTGCAGAAATCGAGTGAGTCTCAATAATTTGTCCAGCAGCATCTTCCATCAGATAGGTACGATTGCCATGCAAAACACCAGGGCGACCCGCGTTCAGCGGAGCAGCATGACGACCACTCGCCAGACCATCACCTCCTGCCTCAACACCGTACATGGTTACTTCATCATCAGTTAAAAACGGATGGAAAAGGCCCAGTGCATTAGAGCCACCACCCACGCAGGCAATCAAAGCATCCGGCAGGCGTCCGATCTGTTCCAGCGACTGCTGCCGGGCTTCGCGTCCGGCCACGGCGTTGAAATCACGCACTAGCTTCGGATACGGATGGGGGCCGGCCACGGTGCCGATGATGTAGAAGGTGTCATCCACGTTGGTCACCCAGTCGCGCAGGGCTTCGTTCATGGCATCCTTGAGGGTGCGTGAACCCGACTCCACCGGAATAACCTCAGCACCCAGCAGCTTCATACGATAGACATTCGGTGCCTGACGCTGAACATCATCCGCGCCCATGTAAACCTGGCATTTCAGACCCAGGCGGGCTGCAACTGTTGCGGTAGCTACACCATGCTGACCAGCACCGGTTTCTGCAATCACGCGTGGCTTACCTGAATACTTGGCTAGGAGTGCTTGACCAATGGTGTTGTTAACCTTGTGTGCACCAGTATGATTGAGATCTTCACGTTTCAGCCAAATTTGCGCTCCGCCCAGATGCTTTGACCAGCGTTCCGCAGGGTAAAGAGGCGAAGGTCGCCCAACATAAAGCGCCAGATCACGATCAAACTCTGCCTGAAAATCAGGGTCCGCACTTAAGCGTGCGTACTGTTCATCAAGTTGATCCAGGGCATAGCTTAGGGTTTCCGAAACAAAGCGGCCACCATAGCGCCCAAAATGACCACGGGCATCCGGCATTTTTAACAAATCAGCATACTTGGACACGTTGATACCTCGGTTAATCTAACTCAACAGCGAGATGAGTTAAGAATTCTTTAATTTTGACAGGGCATTTTATACCCCGACTGGCTTCGACTCCACCGGAAACATCGACCGCATAAGGTCGAGTGATTGTTATAGCTTGCCTGACATTAGCAGGCGTCAACCCCCCAGCCAGTATCCAGGCACGTTCATCTTGCTTGGGAAAACGCTGCCAATCAAAAGCTTCACCCGTTCCACCTGGTACACCAGGTCGATAAGCATCCAGCAAAAAACCGCGTGCGCTGGGCCAGCGTTTTGCCTCAGCTAAAGGGTCAAACCCCGGCTTCATGCGTAAGGCTTTGATATAGGGCCGTTGAAACTGACAGCAAAAGCTTTCTTCTTCATCGCCATGAAATTGCAGCAGATCTAAAGGCACCTGATCCAACACCCTGCTAACTTCTTCAGCACTCGGATTGACAAACAAACCCACACTGACCACAAAAGGTGGCATCGCAGCAGTCAAGGTTGCTGCCTGGGCTGCACTTACAGCACGTGGACTGGGTGGATAAAAAACAAAACCTAAAGCATCTGCACCAGCCGCCACGGCTACTTTCACATCTTCAACACGTGTAAGACCACATATTTTGCTACGAATACGCTGAGTAGCTAAGGAAAACTCAGGAAGCCGTTTCGTCATAGGTAAGCGCATCTCTTGGTTGGCTTCGGGTTAAGTCAGAACGATACCAAGCGGGCAAAAATGCTGGATAGGGTGCATCCAGGTTTTCATCCGCCAGCAAAGAAAGAAAATTAGGCCCTAAGCGCTCATAAGGTAGATTAAACTTTTCAGGGTAGAGCGCAGCAATAAAATACAAACCTGCTGCAGGAGCGGTCATTCCAGCCTGAGCACGGAGCTTTTTCGCCATCAGCTCATCCAGCCACTCCGCTGGTTTTTCACCGGCACCAATTTTTATCAGTGTACCCGCCAGGTTGCGTACCATATGGTGTAGAAAAGCATTGGCTTGAACATCCAAAATAATAAAATCACCGCGCCGCAACACTTTTAAAAAGTGCAAATGCCGCCAAGCGATACGCGATTGACAGCGCACTGAGCGGAAAGCAGAAAAATCTCGTTCGCCTAACAGTTTTTGTGCCGCAGCATGCATTTTTTCTGCATCCAATGGCTGATTCCACCAGGTCACTTGATTGTGCAAAGTACAGGGGCGTGTACGATGATTATAGATCACGTAACGATAGCGCCGACCTAGCGCTGAGTGGCGTGCGTGAAAGTCATTAGTAACAGCTCTGGCCCAGCGCACCCTTAGCTGCGGGGGCAGCTTGGAGTTAACACCCAAAGTCCAGGCTCTTTCCGGCAAAGCCTTGGTGGTATCAAAATGAACGACCATACCGCTGGCATGAACACCTGCATCTGTACGACCCGCGCACATGACCGTCAGAGGCTCACCTGCCAGGCGGCTCAGTGCCTCTTCCAGTAATGGCTGAACGCTGGGAATGCCTGCAGCCTGGGTTTGCCAGCCATGAAACTGACTACCTTCATACTCTACACAAAGCGCAATGCGCCCAGATTGGGCGCATTGCTCGTCAAATAACTCAAAAGGGCGAATAAACGACATCTTAATTATTGAGAGACCCCAACATTTGCTGTGCAGTTGCTTTTTGATCCGCATCACCTTCAACAGCAACTTTTTCTAAAATTTCACGGGCACCTTCTTGGTCACCCATCTCGATATAAGCTGTGGCCAAGTCCAATTGGGTGTTCATATCGCCTTCGTCAGCGCTAAAGTCTAATTCGTCACCAAGATCAGCCAAGTCATCAAGTCGACTCAGATCCTCATTAACAGAGGGTTCACTGGAATCTCCAAGCTGCAAGCTTTCTAGGTCAACCAGGTCATCAGCTGCATCAAAGGCTTGTTCTGTTTGAGGCTGCTCACCTGTCAAACCCGACAGATCTTCAGTAAACGCTGAAAGCTCTTCATCAACTTCTGGCGACCTATAAGGCTCGTCAGATAAGGGTTCTTCGGCAGCTTCTTCTTGGTTAATTTCATCTAAAGCCGACATAAAATCGTCTGTTTCTGACTGATAATCAACCGG
>SKIX01000009.1 GCA_007116195.1 Marinospirillum sp.
ATAGTGAAAGACAAGGTGCCTGAGGGAAAAACCACCTGTGGCCTTTGTTCACGCCTTAGACGAGGGACGCTCTATGGTTTTGCTGAAGAGCTGGGAGCGACTAAAATTGCTTTGGGCCACCATAGGGATGACCTGCTGGAAACGCTCTTCTTAAACCTCTTTTTTGGTGGCAGTATCAAGGCTATGCCACCTAAGCTACTGTCTGACGATAATAAAAATATTGTTATTCGCCCCTTGGCCTACTGCAAAGAAAAAGATATTGCAGAATTTGCCGAGCTGATGGAGTTTCCGATTATTCCTTGCAACCTTTGCGGCTCACAAGAAAACCTGCAGCGCCAAGTTATTAAAGAAATGCTTAATGACTGGGATAAGCGTTTTCCCGGTCGTATAGAAACGCTGTTTAATGCTTTACAGAATGTTGCCCCCTCACAGCTGGCAGATACCCGTCTATTTGATTTTGCTGGTTTGGAAAGCAAGCGGGAGCAGGCGCTGGCCAAGCGTATTGATTTAATTGACCAGCTGGCAACGGAGCTTCACTAGTCGCCTTCAAATGCCATGATGGAGTAGGTCGATACATCAATTTCTTGAAGGCGACTACTGCCACCACGGTCCGGCAGGTCGATCAGGGTGGCGACTTCATAGATCTCTGCGCCCTGGCGTCTGAGTAAAGACGCAGCGGCCAGCAGACTGCCACCGCTAGAAAGAATGTCATCAAATAGCAGCACCTGATCACCTGCCTTAACCAAGCCTTCACGCATTTCCAGCGTACGATCACCGCCTGAACTAGGGGCGCGCTCGAAGAGAACTTCGCCAGGTTCTTCGCCTAGATCACGAATCAACACCAGCGGCAGGTTAAGCTTATAGGCTAAAACCGCAGCAAACATAGTGCCTCGGCCCTTTAAAACAACCAGCTTGGTAATCCCTGAATCAACATAACGGTGGGCAAAGGTATCGGTAATGATCTGTAGCGCTTTGGGGTCAAATAACAAGCCACTTAAATCACGGGTGTTATAACCTTTTTTAGGAAAGTCTTTGTAGCTTTGTATCAACTGCTTTAAAGGGAAGTCATCCAGCATAGGTATCTCCTTATCTTGCGCCTAACGAGTTTTAAGAGGCAATGAGCTTATTCGATGTCTCTGCCTGGCAGTCACTGATGCCTGCAATCTGCAGCAGTTGCTGGCGGTCAGTGATATGGACTTCTTTACCATTCACGGCTAACACGCCCAGAGTCTGAAAACGAGTGAAAACGCGGCTAACTGTTTCAACAGCCAAGCCTAAATAGTTACCTATTTCATTACGTGACATAGGTAAGCGGAAGGTAAAAGACGAGTAACCACGGCGCTTAAAGCGAGAAGAAAGGTTAGCTAAAAAAGTGGCCACTCTTTCTTCAGCATTCTTTTTAGACAGTAGCAGCATCATTTGCTTGTCTTCGCGTATTTCCTTACTCATGCTGCTAAAGATTTGATTGCGTAGGTCAGGTAGCTCACTGGCGAGCTGTTGCAAGCGCGAGTAAGGAATTTCGCAGACAGTAGTAGTTTCCATTGCCTTGGAAGAAATGGGATAACTAGCGCAGTCAACACCATCCAAGCCAACAAGTTCACTAGGCAGGTGAAAATTAGTGATTTGTTCCTCGCCGTCGTTGGTCATGATGTAGTTTTTCAAGCTGCCTGAGCGTACAGCATAGACAGAGTCAAAATGATCACCTTGGCGAAACAGGTGATCACCTTTTTTTAGAGGATGACGCCGCTTAATAATGCGATCCAGCTGGTCAATGTCTTCCAGGTTTAAAGAAAGCGGCAGACAAAGAGCGCTGAGGCTGCAAGTAATACAGCGAGTTTCTTTTCCGAGGCTAACGCAGGCACCCTTGGAAGCGGCTAAGCTGGTCATCATTTAACTCCCTCTATCTTGTTCTTGCTTGATATATCTCAACTACTTTTACCATGACCTCTGATCCAAGGCAATGTATAACCCGTCATTAAATGATTCTTGAAAAGGCTTTGCCTAAGCTGGTTTGATCTAGGTAAGCATCAAATACCATGCAGATACTGCGCACCAACAAGCGACCCGCTGGCGTTACAGCAAGATGTTGATCCTGGATCACCACTAGCCCATCTTTTTGGTGTTGTTTCAGGTGTTCTAATTCTTTGGCAAAGTAGTTAGCAAAATCAATGCCATGCTCTTTGCCAAAGGCTTCGCCGTCTAACTCAAAGTGGCAGATGAGCTGGTTGATCGCCGCACGCCGGATGAGGTCATCCTGGCTGAGCTGTAAACCACGCAGGGTTGCAAAGTGACCAGCACCCAAGGCCTCTTCGTAACCTTCAGTCGAGTGGTGGTTTTGAGCATAGGTTGGCCCAACCTGGCTGATTGAAGAGGCACCCATAGCAACCAGATCACAATTTGAATGAGTGGTGTAACCCTGGAAATTACGATGCATACGGCCTTCACGCTGAGCAATAGCCAGGCTGTCGTCCGGTTTGGCAAAGTGATCCATACCGATGTAGACGTAGCCGGCTTCGACGAGGCGTCTAATGGTTTGCTCAAGAATAATCAGCTTATGCTCAGGGCTGGGTAGATCTTCAGCGCGAATACGTCTTTGGGGCTTGAAGCGTTCGGGCAGATGCGCATAGTTGAATACCGACAAACGATCGGGGTTCATTTCAATGACTTCTTCCAGCGTCGCAGCAAAGGAGTCAGGCGTTTGATGAGGCAGGCCATAAATAAGATCTAAATTCAACGAACGGAAGCCAAGTTCACGCGCCTGGATAAGCGCCTCTTCAGTCATTGTACGAGGCTGAACACGATTGACGGCCTCCTGTACCTGTGGGTTCAGATCCTGTAAACCGAAGCTCATACGGTTAAACCCCAGTTCACGCAAAAGTGGCAAGGTGTCCTCTTCGAGTTCGCGCGGATCTATCTCGATAGAAAAGTCGCCTTGATCATCACCAACGAGTGCAAAGCGTTTGCGGGTTGCTGCCATCAATTCACGCATTTGCTGGTGAGATAAAAAAGTTGGCGTGCCGCCACCCCAATGGAGCTGATTAACCGGGCGCTGAGGGTCAAGTTGTTCAGCAACCAGATCCATTTCTTTATACAGGCGTTGCAGATAGGGTTCACAGCGACGGGTATCACCCGTAGCAATTTTGTTGCAGCCGCAATAGAAGCAGACCTTGGCACAAAAAGGAATATGAAAATAAAGCGATAAAGGAGCCTGGCTGGCATTGCTGGTTTTTAAAGCTTCAGTAAAGGCCTCAGCGCCAAAGCCATCATGGAACTGGGGGGCTGTCGGGTAAGAGGTGTATCTTGGCCCAGCCAGGTTATAGCGCTCGATGAGTTCGGGGTTCCATTCAAAGCGATTGAAATCGACTTGGCTCATTTAAAATCTCAAGTTAGTGAAAAGAAACATGGGTTAGTGAAAAAATGCAGGTTAGTGAAAAGAATGTAGATTTAAGCCAACAAGAGGCAAGGCTTGCCACACTGCAAAAGCCAAGAGTAACAAAGCTGCAGCCTGACGCCATAGGGGCTGACGAAATAAAGCGGTGACTTGGCGTGCGAGAGCACCTGTAATCAGTAGTGTTGGCAGGGTGCCGAGACCAAATACAAAGAGCAATAACGCGCCCTGAGCCGCACTACCACTACTCAGTGCGAGTATTAGCATGGAGTAGACGAGACCACAAGGCAACCAGCCCCAGATGCCTCCAATCAATAAAGCCTGGCCTGGATTAGTCACGGGCATTAAGCGCCGACCTAGCGGCTCCAGGTGTCGCCAAAGCACTTGGCCCAGAGCTTCAACGCGGGTTAAACCATACCACCACTGGCCAATATAGCTTGCCATTAAAACAAGAATAATAACAGCGAGCCAGCCAAGTACCTGGGTTAAT
>SKIX01000060.1 GCA_007116195.1 Marinospirillum sp.
CAATCGAAGGGGTGAGGTCGGGCAGTGCTGGATTCAGCCATTCACTCAAGCCATGAATATGCCTTTGCCTAAAGTCAATGTCATACACCAGCGCGCGATCGGCTTCCAGCGCCAGCCCCATCTGCTGACACACCTCGTCCAAAATGCTTTGGTTATCCTGATGAGCAGCAATCGCAAGGGCAATTTGATCCAGCGCTTGATGATGACGATGGTGCCGTATTTCCATCGCCTGATTGATTTCTTCTGCCTGCTTGCGCTCAGTAATATCCCGATCACTGCCTTGATAACCCGTGAGCTGCCCCTGATCATCATAGAGGGGGTAGCCATGGGTCGTCACCCAGATGACTTCACTCGTCTTACGCTGAATGGCTTTTTCCAAACCATCAATGGTTTGGCCGGCATCCATCATGATTAAAGCCACTTCTTTGAAAGCTTCACGCCCCTGTTCGGGATGCAGGTCATAAAAGTGCTTTTTGCCGACTAACTCTTCAGGGAGATAACCATAGACCTGCTCAGCCACGGGGCTAAGATAACGGTATAAGCCCTGAGCATCCGTTTCCCAGATCACGGTACGGCTGTGCTCTGCGAGGCGAGCTAAGCGCTCTTCATTTTTGGTCAGCATCTAAAGCGGCCTTTTGATAGCCATATGATAGCCATAGCAGACTCCAGCAGCCTTTAAAGCCTAATGACTAAAATACGCAACCTGTTGCTTTAAATCATCCGACATCGAATTTAACTCCAGGGCGGCTCGTTTTACTTGTTCCACTTCAGCCTGTGTTGAAGAAGAGGCTTCATGGATCACATTAACGCTATGAGAAACTTCGTGTGCAGTCGCTGTTTGTTGCTCTGAAGCCGCTGCAATTTGTTCGGCCATGCTGGATAGGCTAGCGACCTTAGCAACCGCCTCCTGAAGCTGTCCAACCGTTTGATTCGCCTGCTCAGAGATTTGATTGGCCTGCTCACTGCATTGCGTAATCACCCCAGACACCTGCCCTGAAGATTGCACCAGGCTGTCAATTGACTGACTGATCTGCTCAGTTGCTTCTTGGGAGTTTTTAGCGAGGCTGCGGACTTCATCGGCGACTACGGCAAAACCACGACCCTGCTCTCCTGCTCGCGCTGCTTCAATGGCTGCATTCAGTGCCAAAAGATTGGTTTGGTCAGCGATTCCTTTAATTTTTTCTAAAATTTCTGTGATCGAGGCCATATCCTGGCTGAGTTGAGAGACGCTATTTTCTGCTTCCAAGAGTTGCCGCGCCATAGTTTGCGTTTGCTTGGCCGACTGTTCAACATCAGTCACTGCTCGATTAACCACCTCGTCGGTTACTTTAGACGTGGCCGCAGCTTGGGTGATGTTATAAGAAACCTCGCCCACTGCTGCTGATAACTCCTCAATCGCAGAGGCTACCTGCTCATTCTGGCTCACCTGGGTTGCAAGGTTGTCGCTGGTCTGGGTTGTGGAATTGGTTAATTGTACCGCTGTACTGGATAGGCTTTGTGCAGAAAGGTCAATTTTATGAGTCACCTCATACAGCTTCTGACGCAATTGTTCGGCATGGCCAAGGACGCTGTCGGGGTTGGCCTGTGCAAGTGGCTGTTTAACATGACCCTTGGCGAGCGTATTCAGAGCAAGACGCACGGTTTTTGGCTCACCCCCCACCACCTGTGAAAGATAACGCCAAGCGAGCGTTAAGCCTGCCAGGATACAAACAAACGCCAAGAAGCTCAGCCCCAAGGTAAGACGAATCCAGAGTTGAGCTTGACCCGCTGCAGCTGCTACCTCGGCTGTGGTGCGCTCATCCAAAGCGGCTAAAAACTGGTCGATCGGCCCCATAATGCGGGCCTTTTCATTATGATAGGCTTGGTCATGCATCATGCGAATGGCTCTAGCCTGGTCAGGCTCCCCACGTACAGTAAAGCGCCCTTGTGAATCTTCAAACAAGCCTTTCACGGCGTTCATGGCAACCGTTTCGGTATAAACCAATTGGTTAGAGTTGTCTTCAGCCTGGTTAAGAAAACGAAACTCCTCCTCGGTAAAACCAGCTTGCTCCATAAGATCACGCAACGCGACCTGAGCATTAGAGCGTTTCACCGACTGACCTGCCGCCTTAAAATCCCAAATAATACGTTCAGGGTTTTCAAATCTTCGGCTTTGGCCGTTGCGAATCGCCAAAATCTCAAAATACTGCTCTTCCCACTTGGGATCCCCTGTCACCACATAGGTGCGTGCTAAACGGGTTAAATCATCCGAACTCTGGCGCAACTCATCCGCCAAAAGGTAAGACTGGTAACGCACTTCGTTGCTCTCTACCTGAGCAGTATTTAGAAACTGTAAACGAAAAATAGCCAGGGCTAACAGCAGCAAGACAAAAGCAACCGTTAAAGTGAGTGCTGTGAAAATGGTGCGCATCGAATAACGGTTCATGCTAGAAATCTCCAAGTTATAGGGCTTAACCGATTCAAGCGAAATGGAAAAATAAGAATATAGGGTTTCTCTATTATTCGCATGCCTTTTGAAACATTTGCGTTACATTGTTTCAAAACAGGCTGACAAGCAAAATCAACTTGATGCAACTGCTCAAAGCCAGGTTTGGCGAAACAGGATGTAACCAGCACCAAGAGCAGCAAGCTCAGTTTGGCTAAGCGCCTAAGCACTAAACGGCTTTAGCTCGTCATTAAACCGCTTCCTTTTGATAACGATAGCGAATTCCAGCCGCTTCTAGGCTGGCTTGAAGACCCTGCAAGGCTTGCCTATGATCTTCTTCCGCTATCATCAGCCAAGCTTCGTCCAAGCCCCCCTTGTTAATCAGGGTTTCTGCCTGTTTGATATCCACGGCAACCTTGACGCGATAGTCAGCTTGGGCTTGTCGCGCTTGCTTTTTAAGCGCATCTTTATCGAGGCACACCAGCAACAGGGTAGGCTTTTCAGGGGGCTGCTGTTCTGCGGCAGGTGACAAATACTGCGCCAGCAAAGGATAAAGCTGGTTGGGGTCAATGGGCTTCGACAGGTGGTCATTCATACCCGCATCCAGGGCTTTGTTTTTATCTTCCACCATGGCTGCTGCGGTGAGGGCAACAATCGGTAGTTCTTGATTAAACGCTCGAATCGCGCGCGTGGCTTGGTAGCCATCCATCACGGGCATTTGAATATCCATCAACACCAGAGCAAAGACCTGCTGCTGCGCCAGCTCCACCGCTTCTTGACCGTTATTGGCCAGCACAAACTCCACTCCGAGGTTGTGCAGATGCGCCCCCACCACCTCTTGGTTAATGGCGTTATCTTCGACCAGCAGGACACGACCCGCTAAGGGCTGGTGTTGGTCACCGCGTTGCGCTTGTGCTTGGTTAAATGCGACCGTTTCTTCATGCGTGCAGGCGCGCAGCGGCAAGCAAAACGCAAAAACCGAGCCCTGCCCTGACTGGCTCTGGATGCTGATCTTTTCGCCACCCATGAGCTGCACCAGGCGCTCACAAATCACCAGACCCAAACCGGTGCCGCCATGTTGGCGGGTGATACTGGTATCTGCCTGAGTAAAGGCCTGGAAGAGTTTAGCTTGATGGGCTTCACTGATGCCGATCCCTGTATCCGTCACACTGAACTCAAACCAGCTGTGCCCTTCTGTTGCAGGGGTGTCGAGTTGCTGCATTTTTAAGGTCACTGAACCCGAGTCAGTAAACTTAATGGCATTACCGATGAGGTTAATTAAAACTTGGCGCAAACGCTGAACATCGCCATACAGGCAGACTGTACAGGCGGATGGCGGCTCACCCTGGGTGTTAAATGCCAAACCCTTTTCCTCTGCCATGCCTTTAAACAGGCTATGCAGCTCGTCTCGGATCTGCTCAGGTCGAAAAGGCTGGGGGTCGAGTTC
>SKIX01000098.1 GCA_007116195.1 Marinospirillum sp.
CCAGCTGACACAAAAGCATCAACCTGGACTGATGAGCACAGGCCTGCAGGAAGCTGGATGCCGCCTCGGCCTGACTGCGCATGGTTTCAAGATTCATCGACTCAACCTATTCGATTAAAATATTACGCTAATTTATAATATACTAATCTATAGATTGTCAAGATACTTCTAATGTAAGGGCAAAAAGAAAGGTAAAGCTGCTTAAGATTTCTTCTTCGCAGGAATGACTACGACCTGAGTGCCTGACAAGAGGTCTGGCCAAGTACGCTTTTCTTTATCAAAATAAAGCCAGAGATGACCCAGGCCTAAAAAACTCCAGGACAAGAGGCCACCTAAAAGGCGCAGAAGTGTTTGTTTTAAGTTAACTGGCTGACCTTGCAGGGTTTGTACTCGAATACGCCAGGCTAACATGCCCAGAGTTTGCCCGGATTTACGCCAAAAATAACCATAAAAGCCAACCGGCACCAGCAAAACAGCCAGTTGGAACAAAGGATGCTCATTAGCTTCGCCACCTGTTAAGCCAACCCCAATAAAGCCAACCAGCACAAAAAGTGCGAACAGCAGAAACAGGTCATAAACCATAGCGGCTAGCCTGCGAAACAAGCCCGCTGGATAGATATCATTTAATTCAGTAAAAACTCGTGGCATAAATCATCCTGTTGTTGACTGGTTAACCCGCTTTACGAATCAGCCAAATACCCCAGGCTGCACAAACCCCAGCCGGCAGGAGCACGGCTAGCGCAGGTGTGAAGCCCCAAAGCAAGGCTGAAGGCCCTAGCAGATCTTGAGCAAATTTAACCGAAAGCCCAATAATTATACCGTGAAACACACGAGTACCGGCAGGCACCGTGCGTAAAGGCCCAAAAGTGAAGGATGCCGCCAAGATAACCACAGCAAAAACGGTAATGGGCAGCAGCACTTTTTGATAAAAAGCCAGCCAGTAAAAGCCACTAGGCTGACCCAAGCCGTCTAGGTAACGGGCGTAAGTCCAAAGCTGCGTAGGTGGCAGGTCGCCTGCTGAATAGGCTTGAAGAGCCACCAACTCAGGCTTTATAGGCAGGGCTAACTCCAGTTGTTGGTGTTTAAACTCACGAACTTCTTGCTGACTAAACTGGAGTTCACGCACATCTTGCAATAGCCAGCGACCTTCTTGGTCATCTGCTGGTTGATAATCAGCTTGTGGCGAAGTCAAACGACGACTCAAAGTCCAGTGATCGGCATCCAGCTCATAGAGGGTAATACCCAAGAGGCGGCCATCATCCCGTGCGACATTAATTCGATAGAAAGCCTGGCCTTCTTTTAACCAAAGATCTCGAGCGCTACTGACGGTGGCTGCCTGGCGTCCAGTCCGATTTTCCCAACGATAGGTTTCTGCAGCCTGCGCCCAGTGCAGAAGAAAGAACTCACTCGCCAACATCGCTAACAACAATAAAACCACGATTGGTCGTGAAGCCTGCAAGATTAGCCGAGGAATCGAAACTCCCGCTGCTCGCATCACGGTCAGTTCACTCGTAGAAGCCAGGCTACCCAAACCGATTAACACCCCAACCAAAATTCCAACTGGGAGGAAAAGATAAATACGCTCTGGCAACCGAATCAGCAGATACACCACGGCATTGATCAGGGTGTAGGTGTCATTGAGACGCTTTAATTCTTCGAGCAGAGTAAAGATGTAATCCAAACCCACCACCACCAGCAACACCGCCAGGGTGGCATTAACAACAGCACGAGACAGGTAACGACCCAGGCGCTTCATCGGGCAAAGACTCCACGACGCCAACAGAGCAGTAAACCCAAGCAGAGGAAGATAAAATGCACCCCCCAAAGCCCAGGATAAAGCGGAAACTGCTCCTTATTTATTGTGCCTTGTAGTGACATCAGGCTGGTTAAAAACACCATTTGCAAAAACAGCACAGGTAAAATCGTCATAAAACGCCCTTGACGTGGTTTTACTCGGGTCATAGGCAAGGCAACCAAAACCATGACCAACACCATCAGCGGCAAACCCAAGCGCCACTGCAGTTCAACCGCTGCAGCCAGCTGATCACTCGCCAAGAGTTCAAACAAAAACATCATTTCAACTTCCTGCTCAAGGCTAGGGCTTTCATGTAAACCTATGCGCAACGCATAGCGATCAAACTGCAGAGCCGTCATGCTCAAGTCATCGGCGCTTGGCAGCTCATAACGCTGGCCTTGCTCCAGCACCAAAAACCGGCTTAGGGTGGCTTCGGCAAGTTGCTGAAAGCCTCGGCTAGCCAGCACCAGCTCATCCGTTTCGCCTCGCGTCTGAGCGATAAACACCTGTTGTAAGGTTTGCTGATCATCACTCACACTCTGTGCATAAACGGTTTGCTGGCCCAGCTCCAAAAACTGCCCAGGGTTAATAGACTCAAAACCCGTGCGTTGCTGCTGCTCCTGAATCACCTGCTCAGATAATTGTTGTGTCCAGGGCGTAACATACAAGCTCGCCAAGCCAGTCATCGCTGCAACCAGCAAAGCCAAAGCGAGCACCAGCTTCATTAAACGGCGCTGGCTAACACCTGAAGCTTGAATCACCGCCATTTCACTTTCCATATAAAGGCGACCAAACGTCAGCATGATAGCCAGCACAAAGCTGATAGGAATAATCATCTGCGCGGCATAGGGCAGGTAGAGCAGGGTCAACTGACCGAGAGAGTCCAATGACAAACGCCCTGACGCAGCTCGACCAAGAAAGCGGGCAAAGCGACTGCCAACGATAACCAACAGCAAGACACTGGCTACAGCCAAAGTCGTTAGCAGAATTTCCCTCGCCAAATAGCGGTAAAGAATCAAGGACTACTCCCCAAAACAGACGATGCATTTCTTAAATAAAGCCATTATCCTACACGATTGCTTGGCTTGTCTTGCCACGCTTGCATCCTGACAATTTTTTCGGAGTGGTTATGAATTTCAAACTGGTTACCCAATCCCCTTCACTATCGGCAACAGACTGCGTGGTTTTGCCCATAATTCAGGACGGTAGCCTGACCTTCAGTGGCGATGCCATCAATAAATCCACTGAATCTCTGATCGGTCAAATTCTTGATCGCGGTGATTTCAAAGCAGGCCTAGGCAAAACCTACCTGCTGCCCTTTGCCCCAGGCTGTGAAGCCCAACGCATTTTACTGGTCGGCCTGGGTAAAGAAGAGCAACTGACGGATGCCAAGTTTCGAAAAGCCTGTCAGGCTGCTTTTAGTCATCTAGCTCAACTTAACCTGCATGATTGCCTGCTCACCCTGGCCGATACACCGCTAAAAAACCGAGATGCTGCCTGGAAACTTCGCTTACTAGCAGAAGTCGCAGAAACCAGCTTTTATCGTTTCACTGAGTTTAAATCCAAAGCAAGTGAAGAAACCCTGCCTGCGGAAGTACATTTTTATTGGCCTGAAAACCAAGAAGCTGCTGAAGGTGAAAAGGCACTCAAGGCTGGCCAGGCTATAGGTCAGGGTAAAAACCTGGCACGCACCCTGGGTAACCGCCCAGGCAATGTTTGCACCCCAGTGCATCTGGCTGAAGTGGCTCAAGAGCTAGCCAGTAAAGACCCAGCCTTTAGTGTGCAGTTGCTAGACGAAGATCAAATGGCCAAGCTAGGCATGAACAGCCTGCTCTCCGTCGGCAAGGGCAGCGCCCAGCCTTCACGGCTGATCATCGTTGAATACAAGGGCGCAGCCAACCCTGAAGACCAGCCCCATGTTCTGCTGGGCAAGGGCATCACCTTCGATACCGGCGGCATCAGTCTTAAGCCCGGCGAAGGTATGGATGAAATGAAGTTCGACATGTGTGGCGCAGCGAGCGTTTTAGGTACTCTGGAAGCCGTACGCCAGCTCAAGCCAAAGCTCAA
>SKIX01000048.1 GCA_007116195.1 Marinospirillum sp.
ATCGCCTCGCCTTAATTCAAGGTTTGGTTCAAGGTGATTTAAGTGCGATTTCCAGTGGTCACCTACCTCATGAGAAAGCCGCTAAGATGGCACCCTTTTCGGCTTCTGAGCCTGGAATCAGTAGCCTAGAAAGCCTTTTACCTTGGTTGTTGCGCTTGGTAGACGAAGGTCAACTGAGCCTGCAGCAGGCCATTGCCAGCCTGACTTCTGGCCCAGCCAGTGTTCTGCAGCAGCCACTGGGTCAGCTGCAGCTCGGTCAGCCCGCTGATTTAACCCTATTTGATCCTCAAGCCAGTTGGCAGTTAGATCAGTCTTCCGCTTTCTCTGCGGGTCAAAATACGCCGAGCTGGCAGCAGCCTTTAACTGGACGAGTTGAAGCCAGCCTGGTTGCAGGCGAGCTGCGCTATCTAAGAACTCCGACAGGCCTGGTAACACATGAAGTCTCATAACACTGTTTTTATACCCGAATTACAAGGTGCTCAGTGGAGTCAGCCCCTGGGCAAAATCGTTTGTGTTGGCCGCAACTATGCGGAGCATGCTGCTGAGTTGAATAATCCTGTACCGGCTGAGCCTTTGTTATTTATTAAGCCGGCAACGGCAGCTGTGCCTTTGAACCAGCCCTTACAGCTGCCTGCGGGTAAAGGTGCTGTGCATTATGAAACTGAGCTGGCTTTGTTAATCGGCACTCCAGCCAGCCAGCTTAGCCCAGAGCAAGCTCTTAAAAGTGTGTCAGGTGTTGGCCTGGCTTTAGATTTAACCCTAAGAGATTTGCAGAGTCAGCTGAAAGCTAAGGGTCACCCTTGGGAAAAAGCTAAAGCCTGGGATGCTTCCTGTCCTTTATCGACCTTTGTTCAAGCAGCAGCTATTGAGACCTGGGAACACTTGGAATTTAGTTTAAGGATTAATGGTCAAGAAAAGCAGCGGGGCCGAGCCGAGCAAATGCTAACCCCTTTTGCCGAGTTGGTCAGTTATATCAGCCAACACTTTACTCTTTTGCCTGGCGATGTCGTGCTAACAGGGACTCCTGCGGGTGTCGGCCCGTTAACAGCACAAGATCGGCTCGAGTTAGAGCTGCAAGGTCACTTGCTGGTCAGCACCCGAGTTGAATAAAACCTGGCGATTATATGAATAGCCCCCTAGTCTATAAGGGAAAGCCCCGGTCACTTGAGGTGAGGAGATGTGTTCAGCCAGCTTGGTCAAGGAGTTAGGTCGCTATAAAAGCCTGCCAGAAAAATTAAAGTTTTTAGGTCAACACTTACAGACCCGTCATGGCAGGATAGAGCGTTTTTCTGTTGCGCTTTATCAGGAAACAACTGACAGGGTAAGAACCTTCTATACAACCAGCCCCTTAGAAGATGCTTTGGTACATTATGATTTTCCGTTGACCCAGGCTCGCTGGTTAAGTCAGTTAGCTCTGGCAGGTCAGCCGCGGATCATTGATGATTTAACCGAACTCGTTGCTCCTAAAAATAGCGGTAAAGTCAACCCGCATACCCAAAAGCTGTTTGATCAAGGTTGGCGCTCCAGTTATACGGCTCCTTTGGTGAGCTATGGTGACTTACAGGGTTTTGTGTTTTTTAACTCTCGCAGCCCTGGTGCTTTTACTGATGACCTCCACTATGAATTGGCACTCCTTAGCCAGTTGATTGCACAGCTTATTTACCAAGAGCAGGCCGCTGTTCGCACCCTGATTGCTGCTGTTCGCTCCACCATGTCCCTCTGTGCTGGCAGAGATCCAGAAACAGGGGGGCACTTAGAGCGTATGGCTCAGTATGCTCAGTTAATCGCTGCTCATTTAGCTCCCAAATGGACGCTAAGTGATCGCCAAATTCAGCATTTGTTGCTCTTTGCACCTCTGCATGATTTAGGCAAGTTGGCGATTCCAGACCGCATTCTTCTCAAGCCAGGTAAGTTAACCGAGCAGGAATTCCTGAAAATGCAGGAGCATACAACTCTTGGCGTGGAGCTGCTGGAACGAGTGATCAGTCATCATGGTTTAGAAAGCCTGCCAGATGTACAAATGCTGAAAAACCTGGTGCTTTATCATCACGAGCATCTGGATGGTTCCGGCTATCCCTTTGGGTTGAGCGGTGAAGCGATCCCTATAGAGGCGCGTATTATTGCGGTGGCCGATGTTTTTGATGCTTTGACTAGTGACCGCCCTTATAAAAAAGCCTGGACGCTAGACGCTGCTTTTAAAGAGCTGGAGCGACTCGCTGGCAGTCACCTGGATGAAGATTGTGTTGAGGCTTTTATTGAACAGCGGGAGCAGGTGGAATACATTTTTCAGCAGCTACAATCTGATGTGACGCCGGTTTACTCTAAGTAGGATAGGCACCTTGACCCAGGTTGTTGACTGAGAAATAGCCGCTACCCCAGTGTTTAATGTTGTAAACGCGATTGGCATCGGCTTGCTGGGGTAGGCTCATGAGAGGGCTCCTGGCAGGGGTTATACGGCGTCTTTGCCTGTTTCTCCGGTACGAATGCGAATAACTTCATCCAGGGGTGAAACAAAGATTTTGCCATCACCAATTTTTCCAGTATTGGCCACTTTAACGATAGCATCGATAACCTGCTCTAAAAGCTCGTCATCAACAGCAATTTCCAGTTTAACCTTGGGCAGAAAATCAACGACATATTCAGCACCACGGTAAAGCTCAGTATGCCCCTTTTGACGACCGAAGCCTTTAACCTCGGTTACAGTAATCCCTTGAACGCCTATGTCAGATAAAGCTTCACGTACATCATCTAGTTTGAAAGGTTTAATAATTGCGGTAACTAACTTCATAGCTTTCTCCGGTGAACTCAGGGTTATGGTTACAAGCATAAAGCCTAAACGAAAAAAAGGGCACCCCGAAGGATGCCCAAACTTCCATGCTCACCTGTTAAGCTTTCAAGCTTTAACTCTTAAAAAGTGTTATTTGCTGCCTTTAGTGAATTCTGGGTAGGCTTCCAGGCCACACTCAGCAATATCCACACCGGCATACTCTTCTTCTTCGCTGACACGGATGCCCATGATCGCTTTCAGGATCAGCCACACGACCAGGCTGGCAATGAAGACCCAGGCGAAGATGGCGACTGCACCCAGAATCTGTGCACCGAAGGTGGCATCTGCATTAGTCAGAGGTACAGCCAGTAGACCCCAAAGACCGACAACACCGTGAACAGAGATAGCACCGACTGGGTCATCCAAGCGCAACTTATCAAGGAAGATGATTGAGGCAACCACGATTGCACCACCTACTGCACCAATTAGAGCAGCACCCTGACCAGTTGGCTCTAAAGGCTCGGCAGTAATGGCAACCAGACCAGCTAGTGCACCGTTCAGAGCCATTGTTAAGTCAGCTTTTTTGAACCAAAGCTTGGATAGAATCAGAGCACCGAGTACACCACCGGCTGCAGCAGCATTGGTGTTAACAAAGACTTGAGCCACGTTGTTGGCTGAATCGATATCTGACATCTTCAGCTCAGAACCACCGTTGAAGCCGAACCAGCCCATCCACAGGATGAAAGTACCCAGGGTAGCTAAAGGCATGTTGGCACCTGGGATGGCGTGAACTTCACCATTGGGGCCATATTTGCCTTTACGTGCACCTAGCACCAGTACACCAGCTAGGGCAGCAGAGGCACCGGCCATATGTACGATACCGGAACCGGCAAAGTCAGAGAAACCAGCGGCATCCAACCAGCCTTCACCCCAAGTCCAGTAGCCAGATACAGGATAGATCACACCGGTCAGAACGACCGCAAAGGCGAGGAAAGCCCACAGCTTCATGCGCTCAGCCACGGCACCAGAAACAATCGACATCG
>SKIX01000141.1 GCA_007116195.1 Marinospirillum sp.
GGCACAGCCAGCAGGGTATTATTGAGCGTGACCAGCAGCCAGTGGCCAGGGAAGCGCCAGAAGGCCAGCGCAAAACCGGCCAGCAATGCCAGTGGCAGGGCCAGCAGTAGCGCGACTAGGGATACCCGAAAAGATAGCCAGACGATACTCCAGAGCTCTTTATCTCCAGAAGCCAAGAGTTGCAGCGCCTGAAGAGTTGCTGAAGTAATCGACTCCATAATCAGTCTGCATCTCCAAAGAACAAGGGTTCACCCTTTACGGTAAAGTCGTTGATCAGGGCTTGACCTTTAGGTCCCAGCAGCCAGTCAGCCAGGCTTCTGGCACCACTTAAGTTAATCTGTGGGTGACGTTCAGGGTTGATGAGGATGACTTGATAAGGGTTAGCCAAGTCAATGCCGCCTTCATACACCAGTTGTAGATCCAAGATAGCCTGCATAGCCAGCCAGGTACCTCGGTCGGTTAGCGTATAACTTTGTAGCTCACTGCTCATAACTAGCGTGCGTCCCATGCCTTGTCCAACGGCTTGATGGCCAGAAAACTTAGCTGGGCCGCCACTGCGTTGCCAAAGCTCTTGCTCTTTTTTATGCGTGCCCGAGTCATCACCGCGTGACAAAAAACGCCGATTAGAGACTCGAATCCGATCCAGGGCATCTAAAATACCTTCAGCTTGCGCTAAATCCAAGGGATCAGGAATTGGCCCGACCAAAACGAAGTCGTTGTACATTAAGCTGCGTGCTTCTATGCCATGGCCAGCCTCAACAAAAGCGGCCTCTGCTTCGGGTGCGTGAGTGATAATGAGATCCACGTCTCCCGCTTGTCCTAAGCGTAAGGCTTGTCCCGTACCCACAGCCAGTACCTGAACCCTTAAGCCGCTATCTTGCTCGAAAACCGGTAAAAGTGAATCCACTAAACCTGAATTATAGGTACTTGTGGTGGTTGCCAGGCGCACCAAGTTTTGTGCTTGAGCAGTGCCGGTTAAAGCAAAGAACAGAATAGCAGCAAATACCAAGCCTAAGGGTGGGGGTAAGAACACGTGATTAGCCTCAATATAAAAAATTAAAGGGTTTTAGGCTTAGCCTGCATTAAAGGTGCCAGCCTGGCTGCTGAGGTTGTCCAAGTTCACGCCCTGAAAGGGCTGTATTGCAAGTTAAGCGCGCAAATCCAGGCCTTAGAATAGCAAGATCGCTTGCCCCCTGCGTCAAAATGTTACACTAGCCGTTAGCTCAGGCTCATTTCGTCCAGATTGAATAAAGGTTTCACTATGACTGCATTGCCGGATCTTCATCTTTGTCGCTCAGCATCTGTTTTGGTCGTTGATGATGAGCCGGGTATGCGCCAGTTTTTACACAAGGCTTTAACTAAGCATTTTGGTTTGGTGGAAGTAGTGGGCAGCATCACGGATGCTGAAGCTTTGCGTCAGCGCTGCCATTTTGACTTGATGATTCTGGATGTGCGCTTGCCTGACCGCTCCAGTATTGATTGGCATGAAGCGCTGAGCGACCCGAATCGCCATTCTGACATTATTTTTATGACCGCCTACGCGGAGTTGGATACTGCAATTCAGGCGCTGCGCATTGGAGCGGCAGACTTTATTCTCAAACCCTTTCGCTTAGAGCAAATGATGAATGCGGTCTTGCGAGTACTCAAGCGGCGTCAGCTTAGCCGAGAAAACTTTCTGCTCAAGCGCGAAGTGAACCAGTTTCTGGAAGCCGAGAATGCCATGATTGGCAAGAGTGCGCCTATGCAGCGCCTGGAGGCGATCATCAATCGCGTCGCTCCCACCCCTTCTGCAGTGCTTATTGAGGGCGAGTCCGGCACAGGTAAAGACTTGGTCGCACGGGCATTACACCGTCATTCAGGGCGAGATGGCCCTTATGTACCCGTTAACTGTGGCGCCATAGCACCTGATTTGCTGGAAGCCGAGTTGTTTGGTCATACCCGCGGAGCCTTTACTGGAGCCAATAAAGCCAGAGATGGCTTATTTAGCTATGCCAGTGGCGGCACCCTGTTTTTAGATGAAATTGGTGAGCTGCCTTTGTCGATGCAGGCCAAGCTCTTACGTGCGCTGGAAGAAAAAGCTATTCGCCCGGTTGGTAGTGAACAGGAAGTCAAAGTGGATGTGCGCATCCTGGCCGCAACCAATCGCCAGTTGGGTGAAGAAGTGAAAGCGGGACGTTTTCGTGAAGATCTTTATTTTCGTCTTAATGTGCTCACCTTAACCCTGCCTCCTTTGCGAGAGCGTGTCGAAGACCTGCCCCAGTTGGCGCACTATTTTTCACGTCGTTTGGCAAAAGAGCTCAGCTTAGAGCCAGTGCCCTTTGCACATGATGATTTACAAGCCATGCAAGCCTATAGCTGGCCAGGTAATATTCGAGAACTAAAAAACTTTATTGAGCGCTGCATCTTGTTAGGCCACTTACCCCTGGATGACCTCCAACCTTCTTCTGCCGCGGGCTTAACAGATAAACAGGGCGCGGGTTACCCCAGCTGCTGGCCGCTGGATGAAGTGGAAAAGCACCATCTGCTGCAGGTGCTGGAGGCTTGTGAGGGCAACAAATCCGCTGCGGCTCGTCAGTTGGGTATAGCCCGCAAAACGCTAGATCGTAAATTGGCGGCCTGGAGCGCCGATGAGACACAATGAAAACCTCTTGGCAGTATTCAGTAAGGGGTAAATTGCTGGCGCTGACGCTGCTACCCATCGCGCTAACCCTGGTAGTGCTGGGCGCCTTAACCGTTTACTGGACCAGTACCTACACCGACCGCCAGTTATATATGAAGGTGGCTGCTGATCTGGCCGTGGCCCAGGGTACCCTGAATAGAATGCAAGAAGGGCAGTTAGAGCGCTTGCGTCAACTCAGTAATGCCTGGCAGGTTCACGATGCGCTGGTGCAGCAGACTACTCAGCGTTTGCAGGAGTTGGTTGAACGCATCAAAACTCGGCATGATTTTGACTTTCTGCGGTTGTTGCCGGTAGCGGAGCTGGAACAGCTGGAAGCACGGGAACCCAGTCTGCGCGACCTGACTGCTCAGGCTCTGGATCAGGGCTATCTAAGCGGGTTATCGGTTATCCAGGCTGAAGAACTGGGACGACTGAACCCTCAGTTAGCTGAGCGGGCCAGGGTTGAGATTCTGCCGACACCGCGAGCACATCCGACAGATCGCCAGGTAGAAGACCGAGCTTTAATGGTGCGCAGTCTTTACCCGATTCACGGGCCAGAGGGTGAAGTGGCCTGGTTATTGGATGGCGGACTCTTGCTGAATCATAACCTCGATTTTGTCGATGCCATTCGCGAACTGGTCTATGGGCCGGGTACTCTACCTGAAGGCGGCCTGGGTACGGTCACCCTGTTTTTGGATGAGGTGCGCATCAGCACCAATGTGCCCGGCTTAATGAGTGAGGCAGGGCCAGCCGCACAACGCGCTATAGGAACGCGCATCTCAGCCGAGGTGGGTGATCGCGTGCTGGGTGATGAACAGCTGTGGCTGGATCGGGCTTTTGTCGTCAATGACTGGTTTATCAGTGCCTATGAGCCTTTGTATGATTTGCGTGGCGACCTGGTCGGTATGCTCTACGCAGGCTTTTCCGAAACCCCCTTTGTTAACCAGTACATCAAAACCCTGGCCGAGCTGGGTATCGCCTTGATGACTGTGCTGACGGTTTCGGCCTTTTTTGTTTGGCAGGGTGCCAGGCGACTATTTGCTCCGGTGAAACAGATTCATGATTCGGTTATGGCCGTGCGTTCCGGCCATCAGGATGCCCGTATCGGCCCTTTA
>SKIX01000128.1 GCA_007116195.1 Marinospirillum sp.
AGCAGGAAGCGAAGCGCTTGTGTGCTGCTGATGCTGACTTTGCTCGCTGGGCAGAAGGCTATGGTGTGATCGTGCATCAACCACAGACGCAGGTTAGAGTAGCCAAGCTTCTTGATTTGCTTGAAAACCAGGGACAGGAGCGCAAGCAGTTATTGGCACAGTTAAAAGCTGCCGATCAGCTAGCCAATGCAGCAAACTGGCTGGTTGTTCATGCAACCTATGCTAAGCGAGTGGATATTTCAGGCAAGCCTTTGCCTGCTGAGGCTTTTAAGGATGACCCTCAAGGTCACACGGGTGGTTCGCTTAATATGGTGCCAGCCTATATTGGCTATATGCTAGCAAATTTATTAACGAGCAGCACGCGCAGTTGGATTATGGAGCAGGGGCACACGGTTGCCGCTATCGATAGTGTGAACTTGCTGCTAGGCAACCAAAAGGAAGCTTTGGCGCAAGCTTACCCTGAGTGGTCATCTGAAGTATTAAGTCGCTATGTACAGGATTTCTATTCGTATGCCTTGGGTGATGATGGTCGGCCTGCATCACCTTTAGGTAGCCACTTGAATGTGAATACTGCAGGTGCGGTTAGTGAAGGAGGGTATTTAGGCTTCACTGCCTTGCAGTATGTTCATGCGGTAGAAAAAGGCGAGCGCCTGGTTAGCTTTTTGTCAGATGGTGCCTTTGAAGAGCAGCGGGGCAGTGACTGGGCTCCTTTATGGTGGCGTGCAGAAGATAGCGGTACTGTGGTGCCGATTATGATTGCCAATGGTCGCCGCATTGACCAGCGTTCAACCCTGGTTATGGAGGGTGGAACCGATTGGTTTGCTGAGCACTTGAGCCACCACGGTTTTCAGCCTTGCATTATCGATGGTCGTGATCCGGCGGCCTTTGCTTGGTCTATTCTTGCTGGTGAACAATGGCTGGATGATGAGGCTCAAGCTGTCTGCCAGGGGCAGAAACACTACCCTGTGCGGCTACCCTATGTCATTGCTGAAGCGCCTAAGGGTTATGGTTTCCCTGGTGCTGGAACGAATCGTGCGCATGGTACGCCTTTGCCTGGTAACCCGGCAAAAGACCCTGAATCGCTGCGCTTGTTTAATGAAGGGGCCGGGCGCTTGTGGGTTGCTCCAGATGTTTTGCAGCAAGCGGTTTCTCAGTTTAAGCAGCACCAACAGCAGCAACGTCCTTTAGAAAAAGATCATCCTCTGGCAAGCCGCCGAGTTGATTCGCTACAGGTGCCGCCTGTGCCTGCCATTGCTGAGTTAAAGCAGGTTTATTCGCCTATGGCTGCAGTTGATGTTGCTTTTTGTGCACTGGTGAAAGCGAATCCCGATTTAAGAGTCCGAGTCGGTAATCCGGATGAGATCTCCAGCAATAATATGAGTTTGACTTTAGCCAAGCTGAAGCACCGTGTTCCTCAGCCCGAACTTTCTCAAGACGAGGCTGTTGACGGTAGTGTGATTACGGCTCTGAATGAAGAAGCTGTCGTCAGTGCTGCCTTGGCGAATAAGGGTGGGCTTAATCTTGTTGTTTCTTACGAAGCCTTTGCCGTCAAAATGTTAGGGGCCTTAAGGCAAGAAATTATTTTTGCTCGCCATCAAATTGAGCGGGGTGAGCAACCGGGTTGGCGAGCCCTGCCTATTATTTCAAGCTCTCACTTGTGGGAGAACGGTAAAAATGAGCAGTCTCATCAAGATCCTACTTTGGCTGAAGCCTTGATGGGTGAAATGGCTGATGTTGCTCGCGTTATCTTTCCAGCGGATGCGAATGCTGCCGCTGCTGCTTTGCTGGAGGTCTATCAACACCAAGGCAAGCTAGCTAACCTGGTTATTCCGAAACGAGGACTGCCGGTGCAGTTATCGCCCGAGCAGGCTGAGCAGTTGGCTAACCAGGGTGCTCTGGTTTATGCGGGTGATGCTAAGGCACCGAAGCAATTGGTTGCTGTGGGTGCCTATCAATTGCAGCAGGGTATTAAAGCCTGGCAGCGGCTACAAGAGAGGGGGATAGAAGCCTCTTTGGTTTATCTGCAAGAGCCAGGGCGTTTTCGTGAACCAAGAGACGTGCAAGAAGCCACCTGGCAGGCTCCTAAGGCATTGCGTGAGCAGCTGTTTCCTGCCACCGTAAAACAGCGAGTCTTTTTAACTCATACTCGCCCCGAAGTTCTTTTGGGGCATCTGCGTTCTTTGGATTTAGGCCCTCAAGCGACGCGTGCCTTGGGTTACATTAATCGAGGTGGCACCTTAGATGTTCATGGCCTCTTATTGGCTAATCGGTGCAGTTGGGCGCATGCCTTGCAAGCTATGGCTGAATTAGCGAGTGAACCCTTGGCTGCCTGGTTAACAGAGCAGGAAGTTTTCGCTTTAACAGGAGAAGCCCCTTTAACCACCTTATTAAAGGTGGGTCGTTAATATTTTTTTGATGGGCTAGTGTTGTTAAATAAAGTATCTTAGATAACCTGTTGATGCAGGTAGGGGCTGATATGTCACAATCAACAAGTCCACGATTAAATTTGGTAACTTCGCCCTTTAAGCTGAAAGGGACTTCTCTGCCTGCAACGCTCTTGCAGCCGCAAGTGCCTCAATTGCATTTATTGGAGCAGGAGCTAAATAAACGTTTGCAACAGGGCGGGGCACTGTTAACAACAGCGCCTTTGCTATTGGATTTGTCAAACCCAGGTTTTGCTTTTGACTTATCGGGTTTTGCGTCGCTCTGTGAGCAGTTGGCTATACCTTTAGTTGCCTTGCGCACGGATGATTTAGCGGTGCAAGCCGAAGCAAAAAAGCTGGGCTTGGTGGTTTTGAGTGCTTCAGCCCCTTCGGCAGCTGCAGCTAATGAAGACTTGGCCCCTGTTGCACGAGTGCATGAGGGTGCAGTACGTAGTGGTCAGCAACTGGTCAATGAAAAGGGTAGCCTTATTATTCAGGGTTCAGTCAATCCAGGTGCAGAAGTCCTGGCCAGTGGCAATATCCACGTTTATGGCGCTTTAAGAGGTCGAGCTTTAGCGGGAATTCATGGTGATGAACAAGCGCGAGTTTACTGTTTGGCCCTGGATGCTGAGCTGGTTGCTATTGCCGGACGCTATCAGAGTGGCTTAACCCAAGCGTCAGGTACAGCATCTGTATTGGCTTTGGAAGACGACAGGCTAGTCGTTCAGTGCCTGTCAGCTAACCCAAGCTAGGAAGCTTCTGGTTAACTGCAGCCGCTTCCTGGTTGTTATTGGTATTTAATTGATTAGATAAAAGGTAGCACTGTGGCCAAAATTATTGTGATTACCTCAGGCAAGGGGGGCGTTGGTAAAACAACCTCCTGTGCTTCCTTAGGTACAGGCTTAGCCATGCGCGGGTTTAAAACCGTGATGATTGACTTTGATGTCGGCTTGCGCAACCTGGATTTAATTATGGGGTGTGAGCGACGAGTTGTTTATGATCTGGTTAATGTGATTCAAGGCGAGGCGAGCCTACATCAGGCGTTAATACGTGATAAACGTGCTGATGATTTATTTATGTTGCCTGCTTCGCAAACCCGCGATAAAGATGCGTTGACATTTGAAGGTGTTGAGCAGGTTATTCAAGCGCTGAGCTTGGATTTTGACTATATTTTATGTGACTCTCCTGCAGGCATAGAGCGAGGAGCCCAGTTAGCGATGTACTTTGCTGATGAAGCTGTGCTGGTGACTAACCCTGAGGTTTCGTCGGTCAGGGATACAGATCGCATTATTGGCCTGTTGCAGGCCAAGACCCAGG
>SKIX01000189.1 GCA_007116195.1 Marinospirillum sp.
GAGCGCATCAGCGCCAGCTCCACCTGATCCTGGATATCTTCAATATGCAGAGTGCCGCCTTCGGGCATACGACGCTTGAAGGTTTCCATAATCTGCGTCGTTAATTGCTCGACCAGATCACGCATACGATTGGAAGCTGCAGCTTCCTCACCCTCAACCGCAATGTAAGCCTTGCGCATAGCGACAGAAATTTTGCTGGCATCAAAGCGAGCTAGCTCACCATTTCGCTTAATGACTCTGAGCTGGCCTGGTGCAGTTGCTTCTAAATCGATACCTTGATGCTGAATATCCGGGCTTTGTAAGGCACTTGCCTGGGCAGGTGCATCTTGGGTCATCCTGGTCATGTGTTTGGGTGTCTCTCTTATGCTCTTGGAGAAAAGAAAACCCTATATATAGGGTCTGGAAAAAATTTGAGCACAAGATAGTGTTGTTTGCCCTCTTCTGCAAGTGAGCAACCTGTGGACAAATTGTGCAGTAAATCCTGCTGCTTCCAAACCATGAAAAGCACTGGCTTTTTTACTTCGATGAAATTTTTATATCAAAGCAATCTACTCTATTAAGCAAAAGCATCATGATTAGACCCCCACCCCAGGTTTTCTGCTGCAACCTCTGTCAACCCCTGCAGATTAGGGTATGATGCCGATTAACAATTTAACGGGAACCCAGTGAGAGAAGCTAACGTGGACGCAAACCAGTCTCCCCGCATTCTGATCGTTGAAGATGATGCTCGCTTAGCATCACTGACCAAAGAATATCTCGAAGGCAATGGCTTTCAGGTTCAAGTTGAAGGCGATGGCTCTAAAGCTGTTGAGCGAATCAACACTGTAAAACCTGATTTGGTCATCCTTGATGTGATGCTGCCTGGTGAAGATGGCTTGAGCATCTGTCGCAAAGTAAAAACCGACAGCGACCTACCCATACTCATGCTAACCGCTCGCACCGATGATATGGATCAGGTACTTGGCCTGGAAATGGGGGCCGACGACTATGTTGCCAAGCCGGTACGGCCACGTGTACTCCTGGCCAGAGTTCGCGCTTTATTACGTCGTGCTGAAACCCCAGCAAGCAGCCCTGCAGAAGACACCAGCTCGACAACACCGCGCCTGGAATTTGGCGGCCTGGTGATCGATAGCGCCATGCGTGAGGCCTGGCTGGAAGGCACCAGCATCGATCTAACCAGCGCAGAGTTTGATCTCCTCTGGCTGCTGGCCTCGAATGCAGGGCGGGTGCTCACACGCGAAGAAATTTTCACCGCTTTACGTGGTATTGAGTACGATGGCCAAGATCGCTCTATCGATGTTCGCGTGTCTCGTATTCGGCCTAAGGTGGGTGATGACCCCATGCACCCAAGGCGCATCAAAACTGTTCGCAGCAAAGGCTACCTCTTCGTTAAGGAAGTCTAACGCTTGCCTCTGTTGAACCCTCGCCTGGATACGCTGTTTCTACGTGCGTATTTAGGCATTCTCAGCAGCTTAATTGGTCTGCTACTTATTAGCAGCCTGATTTTTATGCTGGTCAACCAGGTGCGTGGGGAAATTCACCAGGAAAGCCTGGCTAAAGACCTCAGCTACCTGCTAACTCACTCTTTAGCAACCAGCGAGCAAACCGCCGAAGATTGGTTAAAACTTCAAAGCCAAGCACTGAATGTGCCCTTCAAATTTATTACCCATCAGCAAGCCCAACTAACGACTCGTGAACAACGGCGCCTGGCAGAGCAGCGTCCCCTACTGCGTCAACACGGTAATGCGCTGGAAGTTCTCCAAGCTACCCAGCATCCAGGGCAACTGCTGGTTTATCAGCTAGAGCGGCCCCAGGAACAAATCCTGACCGCTCAGGCCCAGCTGCTGGCTCAAATTCTGCTCGCTAATGAAGACAAACCGAAAGCTAAGCACCTAGCCAAGCTGCAGACCAGCTTACACCTGCCTGTTCACTTAAGTGAACAGGCCACACCAGCCTCTATTCAGCTTCAGTATCAGGAACAAGACCCCAGCCTTAGCCTGACCTTACCCTTAACAGAAGAACTCAGCCTGGTTCTTGGCCCTACTCCACTCTTCAACCTCTACCCCCTAGGCCTGTTAATCATCCTGAGTATTTTGGTGACCGGCCTGCTAGGAATGAGTATTTGGTGGTTTCTGCACCGTTTGGACCATCGCTTACGCTCACTTGAGCGTGCTTCCAGCCAGCTTGCCGCGGGTAACCTGCAAGCCAGGGTTGGTGAAGAAGAAAAAGACTTTATTGGCAAGTTGGCGACCAGCTTCAATCATATGGCCGACCAAATTCAACGCCTGCTTCGCACTCAGCAGGAAATGATTCACGCTGTTTCCCATGAACTGAGAACCCCTGTTGCTCGTATTCGTTTTGGCCTACAAATGATCGAGGACTTAACTGAACAGCCGCATTCGCAGCAAGACCTGCTTCGTCAAACCAAGGGAATCGACAAGGATATTGATGAACTGGATACGTTAATTGACGAAATCCTGACCTATGCACGCCTGGGCCAAGAGCAACTCAAGTTGCAATTTATCGAACAGGAAGTCACTGGCCTGGTTGAAGATGTAATCCACAGCTTTGCGCGCGTCAACCCGCAATTAACTTTCGACTTTAAAGTTCACAACCCCCACCACTATGCCAGTGATGCGGACTTGGAGGGCCGTTATTTTCAGCGCGCCCTGCAAAACCTGCTCGGCAATGCAGTCCGCTATGCCGCTAGCCATATTCAAGTTCACTGCTATTTGGAAGCGGACACCTTAAGGGTTGATGTCGAAGACGATGGCCCAGGTATTCCTGAGCAGGACTGGGAGCGCGTATTTATGCCCTTCTCACGCCTGGACGATAGTCGCACCCGCAGTTCTGGTGGCTATGGCTTAGGCTTATCCATCGTTCAACGAATTATTTTTTGGCACCGTGGTAGTGCACTGGTCGATCGCAGCCCAGCACTTGGCGGTGCACGCTTTAGCCTCATCTTCCCCAAAAGCCAAAGCAACGCACCAACTGGCTTGACAGGCTCGCCGCAAACACCCCAGCAAGCTCCTTAGTAGTGCAGAATAGGCGCAAGCGCACCTTTTAAGTGCACAACAATAACCGCATGCCCTTGAAAGTGGCCCACAAAAGCGCTTAGCTAAGTCGATACTCAGGCTTTAACCAAGTTGGTGCGGCTTTTGCATCCAACCTGATCCTAGTTACCCTGAATTTTATTTTGAGGACAGCATGGGCACGGCTCCGGAATTGCCACGGCATCTGCTAGAAAACCTGACAACGGCAGTGCTGCTTTTAGAGCAGGACTTGCAACTGGTCTATATGAACCCAGCCGCTGAAATGCTGTTGGCAGCTAGTTTAACGCGCTTTCGCCAGCACCCGATCAGCTTACTCTTTCAAGAGCCTGATAGCGGTCTCGACACCCTAGCGCAGGCTGCAGCCACTGGCCACCCCTACACCAAACGTGAAGCCCAGCTACAACTGCATAATGGGGATAGCCTAACGGCCGATTACACTGTTTCGCCTGTCGCTGAACTCAATGCAACCCAGTTAATCTTGGAAATCTTTCCTCGTGATCGCCAACTGCGCATTTCCAGAGAAGAAGAACTGGTCAACAAGCAGGAAACCGTCCGTGCGCTGGTTAGAGGCATGGCCCATGAAATTAAAAACCCCTTGGGTGGCATTCGAGGTGCTGCACAGCTTCTGGAAAGAGCTCTGGCCAGCGAGCAATATAAAGACTA
>SKIX01000161.1 GCA_007116195.1 Marinospirillum sp.
GCGCACTTCAAGGCTATTATGGCGGGCGTTTTGATCTCTGGGGCCAGCGGCTGATCGAAATTTGGTCTGGATTACCCACCCTTTTTGTACTCATTATTCTTTCCAGTATTATCAACCCAGGGTTTTGGTGGCTATTGCTGATTCTGTTATTGTTTAGCTGGACAGCTCTAGTGGATTTGGTGCGTGCTGAATGCCTGAGAGCTAGAAACCTGGAATATGTTAGAGCCGCCAGGGCTTTGGGGTTACCCAACCATTTAATTATTCTGCGCCATGTACTACCCAATGCCTTGGTAGCCACCCTGACCTTTTTACCCTTTTTGTTTACCGGTGCCGTAACTACCCTGACTGCCTTAGATTTTCTGGGTTTCGGCATGCCGCCTGGCACCCCTTCTTTGGGTGAGTTGGTTGCCCAGGGTAAAAGTAATTTACATGCGCCCTGGCTGGGTATCACCGCCTTTGTGACCCTGGCTTCCCTGCTCACTCTACTGGTTTTTATTGGCGAAGGTGTCAGAGATGCTTTGGACCCACGCAAAACCCTAGCAGCACCAGGAGTGCCCAGTTAATGCCTGCGCCCTTATTAAAGATCACTGATTTACAGCTCAGCTTTGGTCAACAAAAACCCGCCTTGAACCAGGTTAATCTGCAGCTGCTAGCTGGTGAAACCCTGGCCCTGGTCGGTGAAAGCGGCTCAGGCAAATCGGTTATGGCCTTAGCTGCCTTAGGTTTACTGCCTAAGAATGCGCGCCTTAGGGGTAGCATCGCGTTAAAAAAAGTGGCTTCAGATCAGGGCTATCAAGAAATTCTGGGTTTAACAGAGAAACAGCTACGTCCCTTACGCGGGCGGCGCATGGCAATGATTTTCCAAGAGCCCATGACCTCTTTGAACCCCTTGCATCGCGTTCACCAGCAAATTGAAGAAAGCCTGAGATTACATCAAGGTTTGAACAAGCAAGCCGCCTGGAAACGCTGCCTTGAGTTACTGGATGCTGTGCGCTTGCCTGACCCTGAACGCCTGGCTAGAGCCTGGCCACATCAGTTGTCGGGTGGTCAGCGCCAGCGGGTCATGATTGCTATGGCCTTGGCGAATGATCCCGATATCCTATTAGCGGATGAGCCTACAACCGCACTGGATGTGACAGTGCAACAGCAAATTCTCGACCTGCTTCGGGACCTGCAGCAGCGCCTGGGAATGGCTATTTTGCTGATTACTCATGATCTTAACCTGGTGCGGCAATACTCTGATCGCGTTGCCGTTATGCAGCAGGGGCAAATCGTTGAAACCCGAACTACGCCTGATCTTTTTGCTCATCCTGAAGCCGAGTATACTCGCCACCTGCTCGCCAGTGAGCCTAAGGGTAGCCCCTATCCACTTCCGGCAACCAGTAGTAACCTTTTAACTGCAGAAGGCATTCGAGTTGAATTTGCTCGTCCACGAACTCAACTCCTGCCTTGGAAAAAGCCACCCGCCTTTGTTGCAGTGACCCACCAGAATCTTAGCTTAAAGGAAGGTGAAACCCTGGGTATCGTTGGTGAGAGTGGATCAGGAAAGACCACCTTGGCCCTGGCCTTGCTTCGCTTACAGCCCCTGGCAGGCGGGCGCATTACTCTGCAACAGCAAGCCCTGGAAAACCTAAGTCAAAAACAGCTGCTGCCCTGGCGACGCAAAATGCAGGTCGTCTTTCAAGACCCCTACGGCAGCCTTAGCCCACGAATGAGTGTGCGAGATCTGGTTGCTGAAGGGCTCAAACTGCACCGCCCTGAACTCACCTCTAAGCAACTGGATGCTGAAGTCTGCGCTGCTTTAGAAGAAGTTGGACTAGAAGCAGCTCTGCGTTTTCGCTACCCCCATGAGTTTTCGGGTGGACAGAGGCAAAGAATCGCTATTGCACGTGCCCTGATCCTTAAGCCTAGATTACTGGTACTTGATGAGCCTACTTCTGCCTTGGATCGCAGTGTCCAGGCACAAGTCATCGCACTCTTGCGCGAATTGCAAAAGCGGCATCGTTTGGCTTATCTTTTTATCAGCCATGATCTTGGTGTCGTTAAAGCCCTAAGTCACCGTATTCTAGTAATGAAAGACGGAGCTCAGGTTGAATTAGCAGCCACTGAGGACTTATTTCAACAGCCCCAAACACGCTATACCCAACAGCTGTTAAAGGCTGCGGGCTTTGATCTTAAAAGCTCAGCTCAAAGCTTTTAAGCTAGCTTTTATGCTGCACTAGCGTTAGGCTTGAGCCTGTAACTAAGGAACTGTTTTCAGGGCACTTATGCAATCATCTCCCAAGTATCGCGTACCCAACAAACCCAGTCATGCTGAAAGACGCCAGCAGCTTTCTTCTTTGCGCCGTGGGTTCGAGTGGATTGCGCCCATCATCAAGCTTCTAGGGATGCTGCTATTGCTGCTCGGCAGCTTTATGTTAGCTCCTGTTATTCTACTTTATTTGGAAAGCTTCACTGCTGATACCCAAGTCTTCCTTTACGCCATGCTGTTTACCCTTCTAAGCGGCGGTTTAATGGTGGTTATCGGGTCTTTAGCGCCGTTCAATTTAAGAGGCCGGCAAATTTTTCTGCTGACTTCACTCGGCTGGATAGTCCTGAGTCTGTTTTCATCCATTCCGCTGTATTTTGGCTCGACCCAACTCAGTCTAGCCGACGCCATGTTTGAATCCGTTTCTGGTTTAACAACGACCGGCTCAACCATTTTGTCTGGGCTGGATGAAATGTCTAAGGGCATCCTACTGTGGCGGGCTATTCTCCAGTGGTTAGGCGGCATAGGCATCATCGTATTAGGGATGGCCATCCTGCCCTTCCTGCAAGTCGGCGGCATGCGCCTCTTCCAATCAGAGTCTTCTGACTGGTCTGAGAAGGCCATGCCACGCTCGGGCACTCTGGCTAAAGCCATCGGCAAGGTGTATGTCGGCCTAACGCTGGCTTGCATTCTAAGCTACTGGCTGGCGGGTATGAGCGGCTTTGATGCGCTGGTACACGGCTTAACAACCTCCGCCACAGGGGGCTTTGCTAACTATGATGCCTCGATGGGGCATTTTGCTGATACCCCCGTGATTCTTTGGATTACCATTCTGTTCATGTTTCTAGGAGCCTTACCCTTTGTGCTCTTTGTGCACATGATTCAAGGCCGCCCGCTGCCCCTAGTGAAAGACTCCCAGGTACGTGCTTTAGCTAAAATACTGTTAACAGCCGTCATTATCATGACAGCCTATCTGGTCACCCGCCATGAATGGGATTGGTTTGAAGCCTTAACCCATGCTGCCTTCAATATTACTTCAGTTGTTACCACCACCGGCTATGCATCCAGTGATTACAACGCCTGGGGCACCTTTGCGGTGATCTTCTTTTTATATTTGATGTTTGTTGGTGGTTGTTCAGGTTCAACCAGCGGAGGGTTTAAGGTATTCCGACACCAGTTGTCGATTATGCTAATGCGTAACCAGATGATGGCGCTTCTCCATCCTCGCGGTGTTTTCTCTCAAAACTATAATGGTCGCCATGTACCTGATGATGTTATCCGCTCTATGGTGGCCTTTGCCTTTTTCTTTTTTGCCACCATTGCCGCTCTAGCGCTTGCCTTGTCTTTTATGGGGCTGGACTTCATCACTAGTTTTACTGCTGCAGTAACCGCTGTTGCTAACGTCGGGCCGGGTTTAGGCGAGACCGTAGGCCCTGCAGGTAACTTTGCCAGCCTACC
>SKIX01000214.1 GCA_007116195.1 Marinospirillum sp.
AACAGGTGGCGGAAAAAGAAGCCGGAGACGATGAAGCCATGTTCTACGATGCCGACTATATTCGTGCACTGGAATACGGCCTGCCGCCCACCGCCGGTGAAGGCATAGGGATTGACCGCCTAGTGATGCTCTTCACCAATGCGGCCTCCATCCGGGATGTGCTTTTATTCCCAGCTATGCGGCCCGAAGTGGACTAGGTGTTGAAGGGCTAGGAGTAAAGAAGTTCGAAGCCAGCTGCAGCCTGCCAGCTGGCTTCCTGCTCCAGATCATTTAACAGCAGCGGTTGCTGTTCTAACCAGCCCTCAGGAAAGCGAAGTGTTAACCCTTCTGCCTTGCCCTGGGTATCCGCTGTAAGGGTGAAGTTGGTCAAGGCAGCATCTGGGCGGCTATGGTGGAGTAGAACCGCCAAGCGCAGTAGTCGCGCCAAGCGCATCATTTTTTGCTGATACTCAGGTGCTAACCTTTTAAATTCGCTGATTGGAAATTTGCGCCGATGGGCGCGAACCAATACAGCTAACAACTGTTGCTGCTGGCGAGTAAAGCCCGCCAAATCAGCGTAGTTTAGTAGGTAGGCACCATGCTTGTGGTACTGAGTATGAGCGACATTCAGGCCTATTTCATGGAGCTGCGCTGCCCATTTAAGCTTATTTTCCCAGCGGGGCTGAGTTAACCCCCAAGTGGCTGCGACCTGACTTAAGCTATAAAGAGCGACTTCGCTGACGAGTTGGCTTTGTAAGGGGTCAGCTTGAAAGCGTTCTTGCAGGGAGCGAACCGTTCTTTCTCTGATATCCAGATCAGAGGTAATGCCCGCCAGTTCATATAATAGCCCTTCACGCAGCGCGCCTTCCGCATACTGAAGTTCGCTAATCTGTAAGGCTTCAAAAAAGGCCGAAGTAATCGCCAAGCCTGCAGGAATAACAGCCGCTCGGTCTTCCCGCATTCCATAAGCAAGCCAGGCGTTGGCTGAGCCTTTGCTGAGCAATTCTTTTTCCAGCTGTAATAACACTCTGGGTGTTAGCGGAGCAAAGTCCCCTTTGCCAGCAATGCGGGCCAGAGTCTTTAAAGTACCCGAGCTGCCTTGAACCTGCTTCCAGCCATAACCGAGATAGGTTTTTTGAATATGGAGGAGTTCGCTCAAAGCAGCTAGGCGTGCCTGCTGGTAGTTCTTAGGGTTGATCTGCCCGTTGGCAAAAAAACGCCTTGTATAGCTAACACAGCCCATATGCAGGCTTTCTAACAATTCTGGCTTGCTGCCTTCACCCGCAATAAATTCGGTACTGCCTCCACCGATGTCGATGACCAGGCGTCTTCCTTCCACCCGGGGGGAGGTATGCACAACCCCTGTGTAAATAAGACGTGCTTCTTCACGACCTGCAATGACTTCAATGGGTATGCCGAGAACCTCTTGAGCTCGATTGATGAACTCATCAGCGTTATGCGCTGCTCGTAAAGCGTTAGTGCCTACGGCTTTCACCTGGCTGTCGTCTAAACCTTGAACATAGGGTGCCAGTTGCTTCAGGCAAGCCAGCCCGCGTTCTTGAGCCGCTTCATCAAGTAGCCCTTGATCATCTAGCCCTGCAGCCAATTGTACTTTTTCGCCTAAACGCTTTATCAGACTAATTTCACCTTTGATTTTTCGGGCGAGAAGGAGGTGAAAACTGTTAGAGCCTAGGTCTAGGGCTGCAAGGGTGGCGCCTTCTTGAAGAGTTGCAGTGGTCATAAAGTGATCGGCCTACTTGATGAGCAGTGGAAATAACAGCGAGTCAAAGATAGCATTAAAACATGAAGTTTATAATTTTGTAGGGTTCAGGTGATTTGCAGAGGGTGCTATGATAGCGCCAACTGATGGTTAAATACCGCTTAGGAGTTAACAAATGAGTTCAACGATCGTGAATGTAAGCGATGCAACTTTTGAGGAAGATGTCCTCAAGTCAGAAATTCCTGTTTTAGTTGATTACTGGGCTGAATGGTGTGGCCCTTGCAAAATGATTGCCCCCGTTCTTGAAGAAGTCGCTAGTGAGTACGAAGGCCGTCTTAAAGTTTGCAAGCTGAATATCGATGAAAATACCGACACGCCTGCCAAGTTTGGTATTCGCGGCATTCCTACCCTGATGATTTTTAAGGGCGGAAGTGTAGAAGCGACTAAAGTGGGTGCCTTATCCAAGTCGCAGTTGTGCGAATTTATTGACGCCAACCTGTAAGTCATTTCAGCCTAGTACCCGAAAACTTCTATTTAAGGCTTGCGTACTAGGCTGTTTCTAAGGCAAGATTGCACTGCGTTGCGCAGCTTAACGACCCTTGCGCATTGGCTTGTAAGTTAGAATTTGAAAAACTTATTACTACCAAGCCATCAGCATCCCGGCCTGCCCCAAGACCTTTTAGAGTCGGTCAGCATTTTCTGGTCAATCAACCAAGCCCTGAGTGTTAAGTTTGAAAAGGCCTGCGAGAAGCCCCAGCGTTGAAGACTCCAACTCAGTTTATGCTTGCGAGCCAGTCCGGTGTACTTAATTCCACTCCGTGAAACGGAAATCTAACTCCTGGCAAGATCACCAACACAAAACTCATGAATCTAACTGAACTTAAGCAGAAATCCGTCCCCGAACTTATGGAAATCGCCAACGAGATGGGCATCGAACATGTCGCCCGCTCTCGTAAACAGGACATCATCTTTGCAGTCCTTAAACGCCACGCCAAAAGCGGTGAAGATATTTACGGTGATGGGGTTTTAGAAATTCTGCAGGATGGCTTCGGGTTTCTGCGTTCTTCTGACTCTTCCTACCTGGCTGGCCCTGATGATATTTATGTGTCGCCCAGCCAGATTCGCCGCTTTAACCTGCGTAAGGGCGACAGCATCTCCGGCAAAATTCGCCCGCCCAAAGACGGTGAACGCTATTTTGCCCTGCTGAAAGTTGACTCCATCAATTTTGACCGTCCTGATAACGCCAAGCACAAAATCCTGTTTGAAAACCTGACGCCTCTGTTCCCCGACCAGCGCCTGGTTATGGAAATCGGCAATGGTTCCAGCGAAGACCTGACCGCTCGCATCATCGATTTGGTATCACCTATCGGTAAAGGCCAGCGGGGTCTGATTGTTTCACCGCCCAAGGCCGGTAAAACCCTGATGCTGCAGAACGTGGCCAACTCCATCAAGCGTAACAATCCAGAATGTCATCTGATTGTTCTGCTGATCGATGAGCGCCCCGAAGAAGTCACCGAAATGCAACGCACCGTGCGCGGTGAAGTGGTCGCTTCTACCTTCGATGAGCCCCCTGCACGTCACGTTCAGGTTGCGGAAATGGTCATCGAAAAAGCCAAACGCCTGGTTGAGCACAAGCTGGATGTCGTCATCCTGCTCGACTCCATCACCCGCTTGGCGCGTGCTTACAACACCGTGGTACCCAGCTCCGGCAAGGTGCTGACCGGTGGTGTCGATGCCCATGCCCTGGAAAAACCCAAGCGCTTCTTTGGTGCTGCACGGAACATTGAAGAAGGCGGCAGCCTGACCATCATGGCCACGGCTCTGGTCGATACCGGCTCCAAGATGGATGAAGTCATCTACGAAGAATTCAAAGGCACCGGCAACATGGAAGTCCACCTGGATCGCAAGGTGGCCGAAAAACGCATCTACCCGGCCATTAACATTCGCCGCTCGGGTACGCGCCGTGAAGACCTGCTGGCGACTGAAGAAGAACT
>SKIX01000186.1 GCA_007116195.1 Marinospirillum sp.
GCCATGCGTGCCGCCTCTTCAACAATACGCATCACCGCGCTGGGCGCAAAGGGCAACAGAGCTTCTCGACTGGTCATGCTGGCAATCAAGCGCGCATAAAGCTTCTGATTTTTAACTGTACGTGGCATTTCCGTTTCAAACTCAGCCACCACCTTGAACAGCTCGACAAACTCAGAATCCTGTTCTTGCAGCGCATGTAGCAACTCATAATCACCCAGCAGTGCCACCGTACAGTTCAGTGGAATAGGCTCAGGTTCCAGAGACACGCTACCTGAAACCGATAGCTGCCGCTCCAGGGTATCAATACGCAGGCTGCCCGTGCGCAGAGCCAGTTTAAGACCCTCCCAAGCATAGGGCTGACTCAACAGGCGCTCGGCATCCAGTACCAAAAAACCGCCGTTGGCACGATGCAAGGCTCCGGGACGAATCAACGAGAAGTCGGTTGCCACCGTGCCCTGATAGGTCACATTTTCAACATGACCGACAATATTGTTATGGGTCGGCAAGGCCTCTTCAATCACCGGAGCCTTTTCCCGATCGGCATGACTGACCAGCAAATTGACCTGATAACGCGTCGGAATTCGCTTGTCTGGCGATACGCTGGCGACCGCTTCGCTTTCATCGTCTTCATCTTCCAGAAAAATGGTGACGTTATCCTGGATATCCTGATAGAGCGCATCCAAGTACTGCTGGATACGCGAAAAGTCTGCATACTTCTCTTTTAAAACCTGTAAGCCTTCCTGAATAGCGTCATCCGTGACCTCTTCATTAAGGCGCAACTGCTCCTTGCGGCTTTCTTTTTCTAACTGAGCCAATTCACGCAAGGCTAAACGCAGCTTCTTCTCCATGCCTTCAATTTTTTCTCGAAAGTCTTTTCGAGTTGCATCATCCAAACCAGCAAACTCGCCAGCATCCATGGGCTGATCATCTTTATCCGCTGGTACAAAAGAATAGCCGCCTGGCGTTTGTACAATCAGCTTAAGACCTAGCTGACCGCCCTCTTCCGCTAGACTTTTAAGAGCTGTAGTTTGTTGATCAGCAAAGTGATCCTTGATCTTCTCGGCCCGTTCGAAAAAGCCTTCGTTGTCAAAAGCGGCCGGAATTGACTGTTTCAAATCCAGCATTAGCTCTTGCAGATCTTCCTTAAAAACCTTGCCGAGGCCACAGGGCAGGCGTACTGCCCAGGGTTTACGGGAATCAGTAAAATCATGCAGGTAAAGCCAGTCTGAAGGCGGCTCCATCTGCTCGGCGCGCTGCTCCAGAAAACGGCGAATCATAGTGCGCTTGCCTAAACCGGCATGACCTACTGCAAAGATATTATAACCCTTACGATTAACCGCCGTGGCGAACTGCAAGGCTTCTTCGGCACGTTGCTGACCAATAAAGGTATCCAGCGGTGCTATCTGGCGAGTATCTTCAAAATTGAAATCCTTGGCTCGGCAGGCCTTATAGAGTTTAGTAAGTGGCAATGACTTGGGTGTTCTCATCAAAATCCCGTTGCTGAAAAAAGCGTAAAGAGTAACAGGCCTTATTGAAAAGCGCCAAAAAATAGTCAAAGCAGCCCAATAAAGGTTAAGATTTATCTAAAGACAACCCAAGGAAATATGGATTGATGAGGCATCTAACCCTAACTCTGGTTCTGCTAATCACCAGCTTTTTTCTCGCGAGCAGCTTACAAGCTAGCTCCATGAGTCAGTCGCAGCTACCTATGAGCCAACCTAACTTCCAAGGCTTTGTTCCAGAGCAGCGGCAAAGAGGTCGTGAACAAGATGAACGCGAATCTGACCCCAATTTAATCAGGCTCATGGTTCATCCCAGTCTTTACTGGGTCACTCACTCACTGCTGGATGCTTACCAGAAAAAACACCCTCAGGCTGTATTTCGTATTCATCAAGGCTACCCAAGTGATCTTCTCGATTTACTTGAAGATAATTTCAACTTTGACATTTTGCTTGATGGTGAAATTTCTGAAGGCATGGCAAAAATAACCAGTGGCTGGGCGGTTAAAACTCGTGTCTTTGCCTTGGGTCGCGTTGGGCTTTGGGCACCCCAAGAAACCGTACGCAGTACACGGGTGCTCAGCCTTAGAAGCGATAACATAGGCTTGCCTTATGAGCAGTCACCCTATTACCGCGCAGCAAAAGAGATACTTGAAAGAAATGAACTGCTGAAAAAGTATGAGTCACGACTCCAGCCTATGCGTTTAGGTGAAGATTTATTCACTCAGGTACAGCAGGGCAAGATTCCGGCAGCTTTTATCGAGTGGCAACGCTTGGTTGAAGCAGGACTCGACCAGCGTCGAGAAGCACTCAAAATGCCAAGGAATCACCACGGATCTATAACTCACTCAGCTACCTTAATGCATGAAGGCCAAGGGCGCGATGTGGTTATGCCCTTCTGGGAGTTTTTATTAAGCTCTGAAGCTGACCAACTCCTCAAACAAGCAGGCTTCGATTAACAAAAAGTCGCAAAACAAACACTTGTTTTAATTCCTGCTTTTGCCTAGAGTGACTTTAATTCGCTTAAATGGGCAAAAGCATGCAATTACAACAAAAAATAGGCGACCCCAAAGTTACCCTGTCAGAATTCAGAAATCGGCTAACCTTTAGGGTTCAGCTACTGACTCTTATTCTCATCTTCCCTATGGCAGTCTGGCAGTACTGGCTTGACAATCTATGGATGGCTTGTTTGCTAGCGGCTTTTGGTTGCTTCCTGATCTTTAGCTTGATTACAGGCGCACACCAAACCATTAAGAACCACCAAGCTTGGGGCTATGTAGCCTTTGCTAGCTGTAGCGTGCTCTATTCTACCTGGGCTGGTGCGCACCAAGGTGTTTACTGGACTTTTCCGGTGATAGCGAGCTACTTCTTCCTGCTCAAACCCGATACCTCAACCAAAGCAGCCCTTACTTTTATAACAGCTTTTACACCCCTCGCCTTCTGGCGCTTCGAACTAGATGAGGCACTACGTATTTTGATGGCACTGAGTATTTCAACCCTGCTTGTTAGCCACTTCTCTACCGTTGTACTGCGCCTGCACCGTGACTTGATACAGCTAGCAACCTGCGACCCTCTAACCGGCTGCCTCAATCGCAGCCAGCTGGAAAGCCTGCTCAGCCGCGCACTCGATGAACACAAGAAGCGCCTTATACCGTCTAGTTTGCTTTTACTCGACTTGGACCACTTCAAGCAAATCAATGATCATTACGGCCATCAACAAGGCGACCAGGTGTTGATTGATTTTGCCGCAAAAGTTGAAAGTAGCTTGCGACCTCAAGATAAGTTGTTTCGACTCGGCGGAGAGGAGTTCTTGGTGTTTTTCGATAACTGTAGTGAGAAGGATGCCATCAGCATTACTGAGCACCTGCTGGATGACATTAGAAACAGCGAGTTCTCAGGAGGCCTCAAGGTGACCGCCAGTGCTGGAATAGCCGCAGCACACAAGGACTATAAAGACTGGTCCTTGTGGCTGCACCAAGCCGATGAAGTGCTGTATCAGGCCAAGACTGAAGGCCGTGACAGCTATCGGGTTGCAGAGGTTGCCTAAACCTCCAACCGCTGCCAGCTGGCATCCAGCCCTTCAGCATTTTTACTGTTAGTCACCAGGGCGTAGCTGGCTTTTTCCGGCTGTAAGTAGGTACGCGCTAC
>SKIX01000182.1 GCA_007116195.1 Marinospirillum sp.
GCATCCACCTGGGCTTTTTCCCGGAGGAACTGGCTGGAAAAATCGGTTTCGGGTTTGTTCATTGCGTGCTCCCACGATGTAAAATAAAGTGCGGGAACCGGCTGGGCGGGAAAGGGATAAGGGATCTCGATTCCTACGCCGGTGCTAACCGGTTCAGGTTCAACGGGTATCATCTCAGCCAATAACTTCTGATTCAGAAGAAATGGGCACCCCGTCAAGATGCCGAATCAGTTTAGCAATACCTTAGCTTCGGTTAAAGCCAAAGTTTTTTCATCTAAGGAGTTAAAGTTTTTCTTTGCTAGGCCGAATACTTTTTAACGGATACAATTTACGCACTCATTTTTTTCAGGTTAATAAACTGCCATGCGTATTGAAAATGCGTTTAACCACTCACTCGAAGCTCAGGAAAGCCTAAACACCTCGCTGAACTCAGCGCAGGGTGCACAGTTTTCATTGATGTTAAGTTTGATGATGGCTCCGGTTTATTCGCCTGATCTGCCTGGGCTATACAACACCCTGCCCGTTTATGCGCCCCAGCCGGTTCATCCTTCACATATTCCGACGCAGTATGATCCACCCGGACTAGCTAACCGCCCCCAAGCCAGCCAACATAATATAGTTCTTGTTGAAGATACCTACGCACGCCGTTTGGCAAGGGAAATTCAAGGCAATATGGGGGTTGCCCTGGTGCAGGGAAATGCCGGCTATTTCAGCTGGTTGCGCGCACTAACTGAGCAGTACCCTAAGCTGCAGTATGTGACAACTATGAAGCCTGCTTCTACACCTGAGCCCCAGAAAGTAGCTGCAGCCTATGCAGCCCAGGCCAAACCGGATACCGAAACCCTGCTGAAAGAACTGAGCAGCTTGCAAACCGCAGCCTAATTTCTATTGGCCTAGCGCTGCGGCTCTTCGCCCGTCCAAACCAAGCGACCTGTTCGACTCAAGTCATAGCCTTGAAACTGATCGGCTAGTTGGCGTCCTTCTTGCGTTTGCAACCAGTCAAACAAGTTTTGCAGCAGCTTTCTAAAAAAGACTGGGCGCGGTAACACCAGCTCAAAGGCCTCTTCATAAATCGGCACAAAGTGCAGTCCTGCTTCCAGTGCTGCAGAAGCGGCTCCCGGTCCCAAGTCAGCACGACCTGAACGAATCGCGGCAGCGGTTTCCTGCTCAGTCAGGGCCAGACAAGACGGCTTGACCTGGTCAGGGTTCACACCTAGGCGCAGCAGCCAATCCTTTAAAAAACGTTGAGAACCAGCACCTTCTTGACGGAATACCCAGGAAAAATTTTTCAGCTGCTCTGCATCTCGGCTCTCTATTGCTGCAACCAGGGCATCACTACCCAACATTAATCCCTGCTGACGCTTATATAGATGCACGAGCACCCAATGCCGAGAACCCTGATAATGACGAATCAACCCTGGGTGCCTCAAGCTACTCTCTGCTGCCGGCCCCCAGTGAATTGCACAGGCATCAGTTAACCCCTGCGCTAGCAGGCTCAGCCCAGCCTGGGTGCCAGTGGGCATATAACTGTAAAGCCGTTGATATTGCTGCGCCTGCATCAGGCGCAGCAAGCCCGAACGCAGTAAGGGGTCATCACTGCCAGCTAATAGCAAGCGATCCGACAAAACGCCATGGTGACTGGATTCCAACAGCCAGCGATCGATCAGTTTGCGTGGAAACAGCCACTTTCCGGTGACCTTGGTGGCAGGCAGGTGACCATGACTAGCCAGCTGATACACTTTTTTTTCATTCAACTGCAGATAGGCTGCCGCTTCTTTAACTGTCATGTAGGGAGATACTTCAAACATTACCAGGAAACCTCTGATTAACTACTGCGCTTGGTGATGCTTCGTTGAAATTGACCTCAAAATACTCATTTACTCCGTGTAAATTCCGCTTTCTCAGTCAATTTCGCCTTGCCTGACCTGCGCTCGTCACGTTGATCAGAGGTTTCTTACTCTTTGTCTTTTGATCTCCGGGGCGCAGCTTGGGCTTCGCATCCAACTCCAAGCGCTCTTGCCCGGCATAGACTTGGAAATGTCGCCCTTTAGCACGAGCAATTAGCAGCAAGCCCAGCTGCTGAGCTAAACGCCAACCCATTTCCGTAGCTCCGGAACGGGACACCAACACACTAATGCCCATCTGCGCACTTTTAATGACCATCTCTGAAGTTAATCGGCCCGTGGTATAAAACACCTGATCACCCTCTGGCAACGCTTCCAGCCAAAGCCGCCCTGCCAGGGTGTCCACTGCATTGTGACGCCCTATGTCTTCACAAAAAGCCAGCACCTCACCCTCAACTGTTCCCAAGGCACAAGCATGCACAGCGCCCGCACTACGGTAGGTCGTATTCTCGCCATTTAATTGGTCCAACAAACGATACAAGCAGGACTGCTGCCAAGACCAGTCCGGCAACTGTAAAGCCTCTAAGCGGGCCATCTGGTCTCCAAACACACTACCCTGACCACAACCCGTGGTAACGGTTTTTTTCGCTAAAGTTTGTTCCAGGTCTTCTGGCAGCGCCTCCAGCACCACGGCTGCTGCACCAACCTCCCAGTCCACTTGAATCGCTCGTACTTCGCTCAAGGATTTCACTAACCCCTGGTTACGCAAATAACCCAGCACCAGCGCTTCCGGGTTTTCGCCTAGCGTCATCAAGGTGACTAGCTCACGCTTGTTCAAATAGATCGTTAAGGGTTTTTCACAAGCCAGAGCAGACTCCTGCCAACACCCCTGCTCATCCATTACAGCAGCTTTAACCGTTAACTCAGTGAGTGCACAGCTCATCAAAGGAAGCTTTGGGTTCATCAGTCGGCCTAAAGATAAAATTGTATTAACCAGAACAAGTATTAATTAGAACAACCTGCAAACTACATACCAAACCTCTAAAAGTCATCAAACCGCTTAAACCCAGTTCTGAAAGCCAGACAAAATGTCTCACCCCTGGCTTAAAAAAGACAAAATGTCCTAACCCCAAGACTTCCCCCTCACCCGCTTTAGCCACGTAAAACACCCCTTAAAGCGAGCTGCACCCCGCCATTAAACGACTGCACCTGGCCTTAAGCCTCATCAATAACAGCCAAACGGCACGACCCTTGCACTTATTCAGATCAGAAAAAATGACTGCATCAGTAACCGGTAACCAATCATGACAACTACAGCTCCGCCCTGCTCTGCTGCTTTCCAGCTGAATACCTGGCCCCTCTGGGTACTACTGGAACAGACAACCCTGATTTCACGCGGCTGGGAAACGCAGCGCTGGCAGGTCAGTGAACTCAGTCAGCAGCCGCTGGACGCACCGCAAGCGGTGAAGCTGGAGCTGCAGCTCTACCGTGATCTGCGTTCAGCTTACCGCTTCAACCTTTCATCCATCGCTCCTAAGGTCTTCATCGTCTGCCAGGAGACAGAATCCGGCTGGGTGCCGCACCAGATCACCGTTTGTCAGGATGAAGCCGCCGATTATCTGGATGCCGGACAACCGGTGCTGGATATCCCCATGCCCGCAGCCATCCATGCCTGGATGGAAGCCTTCATGACCTACCACGGCGAAGCTGAAGACCCCAAAGCAGCACGCCGCCGTCAGCGTAAGCAGGAGCAATCGTGATGAGCAGAGAAACCGCTTTTCTGTCGCGCTGGTCGCAA